>JASMAE010000192.1 GCA_030754475.1 Rhodospirillales bacterium | reverse complement strand
ATCGGCCACGTCCGTCGAGGCGGGGTCCGCGTCGCCACCACCGAGGCCGACGTGGACGCGCTCAAGGCATCGGCCGCCGGGCAGGCGGCGCTCGGCGTCGAGACCGAGTGGCTCGAGGGCAACGAGATGCGCGCCCGGGCGCCTTGGCTCGGTCCCGGCATTCGCGCGGCCACCTATTGCGCCGGAGACGGCTTCGCGAGCCCCTTGCTCGCCGGGCGCGCCTTGATCCGGGCGCTCCACAGGACCGGCGGCCGGTTCGTCGCCAACGCAAGCCTCGTCGGCAGCAAAGAACGGGCGGACGGCTTCGAGCTGGAGACCTCGATGGGGCGCGTGCGGTGCGGCGTCGTGGTGTTGGCCACGGGCGCCTGGACGGGGCGGGCCGCGGCATTGTTCGGTCTCGACATCCCGGTCCAGATCCACGTTAACATGCTGAGCGTGACCGAGCGCATGGCCCAGTTCATGGACAACATGGTCGTCACCCACATCGCCGGGCAGTTCACCCTCAAGCAGTTTCCCAACGGCTCGTGCATCTTGGGCGGCGGGTTCAAGGGACGCGGCGATATCGACAGCGGAACCAAGGAACTGGATTACAAGCGCCTGATCGCCAATCTGAAGTACCAGTGCGAGGTGGTGCCCCATCTGAAGACGGCAAATCTTCTTCGCTCGTGGGCCGGGTTCAGCGGCGCGATCGAGGACGGCTTGCCGCTGCTGGGGCCGTGGCCGGGGAACCCGAACCTGATATTCGCGTTCGCGACGGGTGCTGGTTTCACGCTCGGCCCGGCGGCCGGCCGAGCCGTCGCCGAGATCATCACCGCGGGCGCCGTGCCCGCGCGACTCGCGCGGTACGGACCGGAACGGCTTTCGCCATGAGTTCGAACAGGATGGATGACGGCAAGGCGCGCGGGGCACCGGTGCGCATCATCATCGATGGCGAGCCGTGGACAGCCTATGCCGGCGAGACCGTCGCCGGCGCTTTGCTGGCTGGCGAACGGGCCCACTTCCGACGAACACCGGCGCGGGGCCAGCCCAGGGGTTATTACTACGGCATGGGTGTGTGCTGGGAATGCGCGCTTGTGGTCGACGGCCGGCCCAACGTGCGCGCCTGCCTGACGTACGTGGCCGACGGCATGCGAGTCGAGACCCAAGACGGCGACGGACCGAGGGGGAGTCTTGAGTGACGTCGAACTTGCCGTAATCGGTGCCGGGCCGGCCGGTTTGGCGGCGGCGCGGGAGGCGTCGTCTCGGGGCGTCGCAGTCACCATCGTCGACGATAACCCGATGCCGGGCGGGCAGTACTTTCGTCAAGCGGCCTCGGATTCGCTTCGCCGAATCGCCGGCAACATATTCGACGAGAGCGCGCGCGGGGCCTCGCTCCTTGGCACGGTCGAGCACGCGCGGGTCGACTACCGCCCCGATTCATGCGCTCTCGGATTCTTCGAATCCGAGTTGTCGGTCGTTTCCGGCGGGCGCGTCACCACATTCACCCCCCGATGCACGGTCATTGCCGCCGGCTGCACGGAACGCCCGACGCCGTTTCCAGGATGGACGCTTCCCGGTGTGATCGGCGCCGGCAGCGCCCAAAACCTCATGAAGAGCCAACGCGTCGTTCCCGGAAAGCGAATCCTCGTCGGCGGCAACGGCCCGCTGAACCTGTTGACCGCCTCGAACCTCGTTCGCTTGGGCGCGACCGTCGTCGCGGTCGTCGAGGCGGCGCGCGATCGCCAGGCGTGGGGCCGGATTCCGGGGCTTCTGATCGAGCCCACGATCCTATTGCGCGGCCTCGGCTACCGGGCAAGGCTGATGATGGCTGGGGTCCCGTTCCACTCCGCGCACGTGGTCGTCGAGGCGCGCGGGACCGATCGCGTCGAGGAAGCGCGTATCGCGCCGATCGGGCCGACCGGAAAGGTCGATTTCGCGCGATCGAGGACGCTTGGTGTCGATACGATCGTCTGGGGCTTCGGGCTCGTGCCCGCGACCGAGAAGACGCGGGCGCTCGGATGTCAACACGTCTACCAGGCGCGCAAGGGTGGGTGGATGCCGGCGCGCTCGGCGCTGATGGAAACAACCCGGCACAACGTCTTTTCGGTCGGCGACTGCGCCGGTATCGCGGGTGTCGAAAAAGCGCTTTTGGAAGGGCGCCTGGCCGGGCTTGTCGCGGCCCAGCGCCTCGGCCGGGCCTCGGACACGGACGCGCGGCGACTCAACGCACGGCTTCGCGCCCGCCTGGTGAGACTGGAAAGGTTTCGCCACGCCATCGAGGCGGTCTACGCGCCCGGCCTGGATACGCTGTCCCTCGTCGGCGAGGACACGATCGTCTGCCGATGCGAAGACGTGGTGGCCGCGGACTTGAGGGCGGCCTTGAACGAAGGTGTGTCAGAGGCGAACAGCCTCAAGGCGATCAGCCGGGTTAGCATGGGGCGCTGCCAGGGCCGCAACTGCTTGACGACCGTCGCCGCCCTGATCGCCGAAGCGCGGGGTTGCCGCCTCGACGAAGTCGCCTTACCCACGCCCCGGCCGCCCATGCGGCCCGTCAATATCGGAAGCTTGGTGGCGGACCCGAAAATCTGAGCGGTGAAGTGAGGGACGCGGCGGTCGCTACTTCCCGGTCTTGACGATTCCCATGGCCTTGGTGATGAGTTCAAGGCACTCCTTCTCATCGCCCTGGACACGCTTGATGTCGGCCGAGTAGCGAAGGCGCTTCGCCTCGGTCGCGGTTTCGTTGCTCAAGTCCGTGGCGTTGAGGGCGTTGTCGAACCTCTTGATGTCTTCCTCGCACTGCGCGGCAAGGACGGGTGCGGAGATCAGAACCGCGAGAAGGGCGGAAAGCAAGATTCGCACGATCATCGTATTCTCCCTGTTCCTTAATCTTACCGAACCGGCTCTTGCGTCCGCCGGCTTGTGGCCGCCGTTGCACTCCGTCGCCTCTCCCGAACCGTCGTCGCGCATCGCCAAGACCACTGCCATTTTATCACGATATCGGTCCCGTCAAGTGCACCGATCGGCGCGCCAAGGGATTCGCGAATCCACGCGCCCGGGTCGTCGGGAGCGCGGATTTGGCTCCCCTCAATCGCAAGTTCGGCGCGACGGGGACGGAGCGATGAACGCCCCGGTTCGGAACGCGCCGGCGTTCCGAACCGGGACCGGCGGGAGGATCAAGCCAAGCGATACGGGGTCTTCGGAATCAGCGTCCCCGCCCGCCGGCGAACCGGGATGGATGGTGCAAGACCCCCGGTTTCGTAGGGATTTCGCCGTCCGGGGAGGAATCGAGCGGCGCCACTGGTACGTGCGACTTCGAACGTCTCGCCCGGTCCGTTCACGCCCGCGGGAAGCGCGCCCATAATCGTGATCGACTCGCGCGCGAGACCGGCCCCGCGCGGCCAACGCGCAAAGCTATTGACATTCATTACAATATATTGTGCCATTCGCCTGGACACCCACCTAGTTGTAGATTTAATAGGTGGGCTTTGTTGCATACGGAGGGAACATGGAATTGATGGATAGAGTTAAACACTGGCTGCGCCAGATTACCGAGGTGGGCCTTTTACTGGTCGCCCTCTTCATCGTGATTCAACTTCTATTCGGAACTCAATGGCTGGCTGCGGCCAACGTCGTCCAAAACCTGATCGACCTCATCCGGGCGTTGGGCGACAACGGCGTGGTCGGACTGATCGCCATCGCGATCATTCTGTGGTTGTTCTCCAAGAGGCAACCAGGCTAGGCCAAGACCCTCGGCGGAACGGAAGCGGCAGCCGCGAAATCTGTCGTTCCCGTTTCCGCCGCAGCAATCGCCCCGGCCCGACAAGGCCGGGGCGATTCAATTTCGCGGTCGGGACCGATTAGGCTCTTCGCGCCGACAGCATCATTCGGGGTTGCGTGACCGCGGACGGCTCCGGGGATGGGGCGTGAAGCGGCGCGTTCGAGGTGTAGTCTCTCATGGGCGTCCGCATTGCCCGTGTATCGCCGTCGTGGTCTCGGCAGGCCACGCAGATCCGATTCGGCGCGGCCAACTGACATGCGTCTCCCCTGCCGAGAACGATACGCGTGATCGCGGGACGCGCCCGATTCAGTTTGCGGGCGATATTCGACGAATGAAGGATGGATCGGTCGGGGTGCCAATAATCGACCGGCGGATTGCCGATCGCAACGACGAAGAAGCGCGTTACCGGTCCGTGTCGGCGCCGCGCATGATTTCGGTCGAAATCGACCACGCGGGCTGGCCCGTGTGGTCGTGCCCCATGGTCGGGCGCATGGGAATCCACAAGTCTACCGGCCGGCGGTCGCCCTCACCCGCTTCGC
>JASMAE010000191.1 GCA_030754475.1 Rhodospirillales bacterium | reverse complement strand
AACGAGAGGAAGCATGACGAAACGTTTAGTTCTTGTCGTCGCTATGCTGTTCGCGCTAGCCGCCTGTGAGGAGGACGCGGGGAGCGAGACCAAGGCTCAGGGTACTCCGGCACAAAACGCTGCTTTCAAGGCGGGCAAGGCCGCGTTTGAGCGAGACGACTATTCCCACGCGGTTCGTGAGTGGCGACCGCTTGCCGAGGAGGGTCATGCCCTAGCTCAAGGCAATCTCGGCGTCATGTACAATGAAGGCCTAAGCGTAGCGCAGAACTACGTCAAGGCGGCGGAGTGGTTCCACAAGGCCGCCGAGCAGGGCAACGCTGAAGCCCAGAACAACCTCGGCCTCATGTACGATGAAGGCCAAGGCGTCACCCAGGACTTCGTGCAAGCCCAAATGTGGTACGAACTGTCGGCCGCGCAGGGCTTCGACAAAGCCGCAGTGAACCGCGACATTGCTTCCGAGAAAATGACCCCCGACCAAATAGCCGAGGCCCAGCGCCTTGCGAGAGAGTGGACGGAGAAGCACGGGAAGTAGGCTCATCCCACGAATTCCGATTGGCGTTGAAGGGATGCGGCCGGAGCGCCGCCGACGCTTCCAATGCTCGTATGCGCCGATCACCCTCGGCAGCGGATTTGAAACCGGCTCGCGGCTCCCCCACATCCTCCTGCGATAACTGGCGGTCCCGCCGCGATACCACGCCATCCCTGGAGCATCGGCGGGGCGTCATTCTCAGGGGTGTAGCATTCGTCGAAGCTTTCCTTTGACGCTTGGCCAGCCCGTATTGCCTTCGGCGCTCGCCTTCTTCCGCCCACCCAAACGAACAGTCGGAGGGGGCGGTATTGACGCCCTCTTCGTCGCCCCATAGCTTTATGACCGGAATCGCGCCGAACTCTAGAATCATGGAGGATTCGCAAACCATGACCACGCTTGAAGTTCGTGGCCAGTTCATCGCGCCCGTGACCCCGTTCACGGCCGACGGCGATCTCATGCTGGACGCTTTTGTCGAGATTCTGCGCTGGCACCTGGAAAGCGGCGCCGGCGGGTTCCTTATCGCCGGCGACAACGGCGAAGGCTGGGCGTTGACCGACGCCGAGCTCGGCCAGGTGACCGAGGCGGCGAAGAAGGAGGCGGCCGGTCGCGCCCCCATCTTCACCGGGACTGCGGCGATTACCGCACAGAGGACGATCGAGCTTTCCGACATCGCCGCCCGCGCCGGCGCCGACGGACTTTGCCTACAGCCCCAGTCTTACGTCCTCAACGGCACCAAGGCTGAGATCTGCCGCCGTTTCGAGCTCGTCTCCCGGGCGGTGCCGCTTCCGATCATGCTCTACAACAACCCCGCCCGCACCGGTCTCAATTTGAGCGTCGACATTCTCGGCGGCATTTGCGACGTGGCGCCGGTCATCGCCCTCAAAGAGGCCTCGGCGGACTTCGTGCACGTTACCGACGTCATCCGTGCGCACGCCGAGCGGTTCGCGGTGCTCGTCGGGTGCTGCCAGCTCATCCTTCCGGGCCTGGAATTGGGGGCGGCGGGCTATCTATCGACGGCGCCCGAGCTTTGGGGAGAAGGCGCCAAACGGATCATGGCTTTCGAAACGCTGTCGCTTGCGGAAAAGCGCGAGATTCACTTCGCCATCACTGACGTCTTCGGAACCTTGATGGGAGTCGACACGCGGCCCGCGGCCCTGAAGGCGGCGTTGAACATGTTGGGACGTCCGGCGGGCTTCCCGCGTGAGCCGGTCCAGGCGCTTTCCCCGCCATCGGAAGCGGTGGTCCGCAAAGTGCTCGTCCGCAACGGGCTATTGGACAAGATCGGCGCGCAGCGGGCGGCCCAGTAATCAGGCGCGCGTTGCGGGCGCCGGTCCCTGGCCGTCCGCGTCGATAGGCGCGCCATAGGCGATGGGCCGCGAATGGAGATCCACTTCGCCGACGTATGGGTCATCGGCTCCGGCGCGGCGGGGTTGAGCGCCGCCATCGCGGCGCGCGAAAGCGGCCTTTCAGTCACCGTGGTTACCAAGGGCGGCCCCGGCGAGCACAGCTCGACGGGGCTTTCGGGCGGCGGGTTCGCCGGCGCTTGGGGCGGTCTTTCGGCCGAGGAACATCGGATGCGGACGCTCGCGGCGGGGCGCGGGCTGAACGAGCCGGCCCTTGTCGAGGCCTTGGTGGCCGACGCGCCCCATCGATTCCAAGAGCTGCTCGACTGGGGCCTGGCGGTGGTTCCCACCAGCCGGCCGGGCAGCCTGATCGCCCGCGGCGACGGCCCGGCGCGCGGCGCCGAAATCATCCGCTGTCTGAGTGCGAAGGCGCACGCGGCAGGCATCGCGTTCCTTGCCGGCCACGTCGCCTACGCGACCCGCATGCGAGACGGCGCCGCCCATTGCGCCGCATTCGAGCCTGCGACCGGGGCCTGGGTGGGACTCGGCGGACGGGCGCTGGTCATGGCGGCCGGCGGGGCAGGGGGGTTGTATGCCCGTCACGACACGCCCGCCCGCGCCACCGGCGACGCCGTTTCCATGGCGCTCGGCGCGGGCGCACTCCTCGAGGACATGGAGTTCGTCCAGTTCTTTCCCTTGACGCTTGCCGAGCCCGACCTGCCGCCGGCGGTGATCCCCCCGGCCGTGGCCGACTTGGGGCGCCTCGTCAACGGCCACGGCGAGGACGTGCTCGCGAAGTACGGAATCACCGAACGCCCGGCCGGCCGGCGCGCACGCGACCGGCTGTCCCAGGCGATGTTCCGCGAGATCGAGGACGAAGACGTCGCGGTTTACGCCGACCTCACCGGCGTTTCCGAGGAAACCTGGCGCAAAGACCCCGCGAACGCGGCGAGTTTCGATTTTCTCGGTAAGCGATGCGGAGCGCTCGAAAGGCCGCTGCGGGTGGCGCCGGTCGCCCACTTCGTGATGGGGGGGCTCGTCATCGATGATACGGCGGCGACCTCGTTGCCGGGCCTGTTCGCCGCCGGGGAGGCGGCAGGCGGTGTCCACGGCGCCAATCGGATGGGCGAGAACTCGCTGACCGAGACCGTGGTGTTCGGCGCGCGCGCCGGGCGCAGCGCCGCCGCCTGGGCGGCGCGCCGACCGATGCCCGCCGCCGACGACGTGCGAAATGTGGTAGACGATCTGACACGCGCAAACGGCACGAGCGGGTCGCGGACCAAGGCGGCCCCACTTATGGCGGAGTTGCGCAGGCTTATGTGGCGCACGGGCGGTATCCGCCGCGACGAGGAAGGACTAAGGACGGGCCTTGCCGGGATTGCCGAGATTCTCGACCGAGCCGCGCATGCGCGGGGGCACGCCGACGCGCACCATGCGGCAGCGCTTCTGGAAGTCGAGATGGGCGCCCGCGCCGGCCAACTGATCCTGGAAGCCGCCAGGCGGCGAAAGGAATCGCGAGGCGCCCATTATCGCGCCGACTATCCCGAAGCCGACGACGCCTGGCTTGGCCATCTCACGGTCAGGTTGAACGGCGAGCATGAGGCGGTCTGGTCGTTCGAACGCGCCTCGTGAACGGATGCAACTGAGCCGAGGAGGAACGCTGCCATGGGAGAAGTCGCGATCGTCGTGGAGTACGAGGTCAAACCCAAGTACCGCGAGGCGTTCGAAACGCTGATCCGCGAGCACGTAAAGGGAACGCTGGCCGAAGAGCCGGGCTGTGTGCGCTTCGACATGATGATCCCGCGCGAGGACGCACGCCGCATCTTCCTGTGCGAGGTCTACCGCGACGAAGACGCCTATCAGGAGCACAGGCTCTCGCCCCGGTTGCCGGCGCTGCGCGAAGCCTACGGGCCCATGATCGAACACCCCCATAGGGTGATCCCATGCGACGTCGCGCCACGAGCGGATCGCGTGTGACTGGAACCGCATCGCGGCGCCAATCACACGCGTGAATCCGCTCAACTTCTACAGTGTCGAGCAGATTCACGCGCCCGCCGGATTGGCGAAGGCGAAACCGGGCAACTGCGACCTGGTCTATGGAATGAGGCGGGCGCCGCGGTAGCGGGCCATGAGGCGAATGAACATCTCTTCGGTGTCGACGAAACCGGCGTAGCCGAGCAGCCGCGCCTTCGTCATATCCGACATCTGATCGTATTCGCGGTCGAACAGCCAATCGGCGTAGGGCCATAAGGCGATCTGCGCAAACGGCGTCGGTTCGAGCCCGTGCTTGGCGACGATCCGCTCCCACACAGGCGCCTTGTCGGCCATGAACTCGGCCATGGGGATCCGGCGAACCGGTCCGATCTCGATTTCGAAGAACGCCGCGATCCGGGGCCATAGGTTGCGCCAGCGGAACGGATCGCCGTTGAACACGTTGAACGCCTGATTGGCGCACGATTCGGTGGTCGCCATCCACACGATCGCGTCGGCGAGATGGGTGGCCTCGGTGGCCTCCGTCAGGATCTCGTAAGCTCCGGGGCGGCCCGGAAACGAGAGCGGCAGGCTCAGTTCCTTGCAGATCGCGGCATAGACCGAGATCGACGAGATCGCGTTACGCGCCCGGCCCGGCCGGAAGTCGCAGATCACGTCGGGACGCGATACCGACCACGTCCAGGATTTGCCGCGCTGGCGCGCCGCGACGTAGTCCTCAAGCTCGTAATAGAAATCGGGCGGCATGTGGCGGGCATCGTCCTCGCGGGCCGGCGTCCGGTAGGGCCCGAGCGTCAGCCCGTAATAGTTGGTGCCCGTGACGACGTGCACGTGCTTCAGGCCCTTGGCGACGGCTTCGACGCTTTCGACGGTGTTGCGCAGCATCGTCAGGTTCCGGGCAACGTCCTCGGGCGCGCCCTCGCCGTGTTCGGCGCGCGAGGCGTAGAACAGATGCGTGGTGCCAGCGAGCGCGCCGAGGGTCTCGGCACACGCGCCCGCGTCGGTCAAATCGAGGGCGAGATAGCGAACGCCTTCTGAGTCCGCGGGCGGCGTCCGGCACAGCCCCACCACGTCCCAATCGGGCTCGCGGGCGAGCCGCTCCACCAGGCGCGTCGCCGCCGCCCCGGTGGCGCCTGCGACGAGGGCATGGTTTCGCGCCACGGGCTATTTCCCAGGCGGCGCCCAGCCCCACCGGGCGAGCTTCGCATGGCTGTCGGGGATATCGCTATCGGGGCCGGTCGAGATGATCTCCATCATCGAATACCCGTCGTAGCCGAGATCGACGAGGGCTAAGGCGACCGCCTTGAAGTCAACGTCGCCCGCGCCCACGGGATCGTGGCGGAATGTCGTTTGGGTCGTGTCCGAAAGATGCACGAGCCCGAGCCGGTCGCGGACGAGACGCAAGGCCTGGGCGGGGTCCTCGCCGGCGAAGTGACCGTTGGCGACGTCGTAGATGATTCCGATTCGCGTATCACCGATCGCGTCCAGGGTCTCTAGGAGGTCTTCGGCCTTGGGGATGAACGTGAACGGAATGTTCTCGACCAGGAGCCGGATTCCATGATCGCCGGCGTAGTCGCCGAGTTCGCGCATGGCCGCGATGAACCATTCCGCCATCCACTCGCGAGGCGCTGGGAACAGCGTCGAAAGACGCCCCGGAATGATGATGACGTAGGGCGCCTCCCAGTCCGAGGCGAGCGCGATCAGGTCCTTGTAAACGCCGACGCAGTAGCGGCGCACCTCGGCCGTCGGGCTCGTGAGGTTGTTGTCCAGCATGGGAAAGTTGAGCGACGTGATCCGGAGGCCACGGTCGGCGATCAGATCGCGGATGCGGCTGCGTTCGTCCGCGCTCAACTCGGGCACCCAGAGATGGGGCGGCGTCACCAGGATCTCGAAAGCGGCATACCCCATGTCCGCCAAGTGCACCATGGCCTGTCTCGCCGTATGGCTGAAGGTGTAGGAGTAGGTGTTGATACCGACCGCAAGCGACGCCATGGATCCGTTCCTCGATGCGAAAAATGCGCAAAGGGACTCCCCTAGGGGATGAAGGAGTCAGCCGAGCGCTACCGGAATGAGGAGATACTGAATATGGCGGTCTGGATCAAGGACGCCGAGGGGGTCGCCCCTTGGGACGAGGGCGCGAAACAGCACGTCTATCTCGAGGGCGGCGACGTCGTGTTCGAAGGAAGCGCGATCACCTTCGTCGGGCGGATCCATGCCGGTGCGGCGGATGAAATCGCGCCCCTCAGCTTGGCCCTGCGCTAGATCGTCGCAGCAGTTCTCGACGCCCTCGTAATGCGTTGACGGGTCCGTGTTCGCGGCCTATCGTCATTGTAATTCAGCCCCGAAAACCGAGCGCTTAGCGGGTTTTCGGGTCGGGAGATTGGCTAGCCGGCGGCGCACGATCCCGGGGCCGGCAGATTCGTTTATTGAATTTCGACGGAGTTCGAACCATGGCCAAACTTCCCGAACGCATTCGCATCTCCGCGCCGGTGACGCCGTTCACCGAAAAGGGCGAATTCATGCCCGACGCCTATGCGGAAATCGTCCGCTGGCTTCTCGAACGCGGCACCCGCGGCTTCCTGGTTGCCGCCGACAACGGCGAGCACTGGGCGCTGTCCTTGAGCGAGATCGCGCAGATCACCGAGATCACCATGAAGGAATCCGGCGGCAAGCTACCGGTTTACGTGGGCGCGTGGGCGATCACCGAGCGCGAGACGATCGAGCGGGCCGAAGCGGCCGCCAACGCCGGCGCCTACGGCCTTTGCGTCAAACCGCAGCCCTACGTGCACTCGTGGACGGACGCCTCGGAAGCGGACGTCATCGGCCGCTTCGAAGCGGTCGCCAAGGCAGTTCCGCTGCCGATGATGGTCTACAACTCGCCGAACCGGACGAACGTGCAGATTTCCCATGAGGTGCTGCACAAGATCTGCGACGTGGTCGAGGCCGACTGCCTGAAGGATACCAACGGCGACGCCAACTTTCTGTTGCAGCGGGTCCTGCAGTTCAAAGACAAGCTCTCGGTCCTGGTGGGCGGCAACTTCTTCTATACGGGCATGCTGCTCGGCGCCGGCGGAACGATCGGGACGGTTCTCGATCTCTTCGGCTACGACGCCGACAAAATCTTCGATTTCGAATCCATGTCCGTCGATGAGCGCCGCGAGCACATGGTCAAGAACATGGAGATCGGCCACTGCACCAACTACTTCGGCACCATCCCGGCGTCGTACAAGGCGATCTGGAACATGATGGGCCTGCCCGCCGGGCACCTGCGCGATCCTTTAAAGCCGATCACGGCCGAAGAGGAAGGCAAGGTACGGGATACGCTCGTCAAATGGGGCGTTCTCGACAAATCCGTCGCGACACGGGCGGCGCAGTAGGGGCGTTTCGTCGGGACGGTGAGATCGCGACGGCCCCTTCGAAAGATCCCGCCAAGATTCCCGAAGAGGATCGGCGGGTGGCGTGAGCAACACATAGGGAGGTAAGTATGCGTTTCAAGTCATTGCTCATTGTGGCGGCGTCCGCCGCATTCACCCTCGCGAGCTTAGGGGCGGCGCCCCAAGCGAACGCTGCAGGCATCTGGGACAAGATCAAGGATTCCGGCGTGCTCACTTGCGGCGCGATGGCCGCGAACCCGACCGGCTCGTGGGCGGTTTCGGGGCCGGCCAAATACGAGGGCTACGAGATCAATCTCTGCCGCCAAATCGCGCTCGAGCTGTCAAAGGCGATGGGGCGGAATATCCGCATCGATTACAAGGAGACAACTTGGGGAACGGTGGTCCTCGATCTCCAGTCCGAAAAGATCGATATCTGGCCGGGGATGAGCGAAACGCCCGAGCGCCTGAAGGCGATCGACATGGCGGGCCCCATGTACGAGCTGCAGCATTGTTACGTGAACCGCAAGGGGCTGTCGGGGCTGACGAAGTGGACGGACTACAGCAAGTCTGACGTCCGGATCGCGACGATCACCGGAACCAGCGACGAGGACGCGGTCCGCAAGCTGTCGCCCGATGCGAACATCCTTTCCTTCAAGGAAGCGCCGGCGGCGATCCTGGCGGTACAGTCCGGCCGCGCCGACGCCTATGGAACGTCGGCCGTTTCGTGCCTGGACATCTTGCAAAAGAACCCCGACGTGTTCGGCAAGGTCGTGTTCCCTGAGCCCTTGTACGGGCGTCCGTCTTCGGCCGGCATTCGCAAGGACGGCGATGGGCGGTTCCACGAGTTCGTGAACGAATGGGCCAAGGGCGCGCGCAAGGACGGAACGATCACCTGGCTGCTGACGGACGCGTTCGAGAAATCCGGTCTGAACGTGGCCAACTTCCCACCCGGCCTCAAATTCTAATTCGGGCGGTCACGATACAATTCGGGCCCCCGGCCGGATACGGCCGGGGGCCGTCTTTATGGTTGACATGTATGGCCTGCGCGGCGCGCGCATGATCGTGGCAGACGCGATTGCGGGTAAGCTATAACGGCGATCACCGCAAAATCCGCAAGTAACTTGGGCGCTGAATTACAGGGCACCGCGGAAACGGTGAACGGTCGGCAAAGGAGTGTCGCCCATGAGCTATGTACCTGATTTCACTGTCGTATACATGAGCACGGCATGCGAGATCTGCGGGCCGCTGGCGTGGCTTAACGCGGCGGGGGTCACGTTGGCCTACGCCGTCGGAACCATTGTCGGCGGCCTGATCATTGGTGTGATCTGCGGCGTGATCCTCTTGTTCCCGCTCTACTATGGACTGCCCATGTTGGTCTACGGCTATGTCCAGTTCTTCCGCTGCACGCCGCTTCTCGTGCAAATCGTCTGGTTCTTCTATGCGCTGCCTATGGTGGGGAACGCGGTGGGACTGGGCATCAACATGCCGGCCTGGATGGCCGCAGGCCTGGGCCTGACGCTGTACATGGGCGCCTTTTCGTCGGAAATCTTCCGCGCCGGCATCATGTCCATCGACAGGGGCCAGTGGCAGGCGGCCCGCGCGCTCGGCATGACCTACTTGCAGTTAATGCGGCGCATCATCCTGCCCCAGGCGAGCCGCCGCATGGTGCCGCCGTTTGTCAACCAGTCGGTCCTGCAGCTCAAGAACACGTCGCTCCTTTACGTGGTGGCGGTGCCGGACCTCATGTACACGAGCTCGGTGATGACGGCGTTCACGTATCGGCCGCTCGAGGTCTATACGTTCGTGGCGCTGCTGTACTTCCTCATGCTCTATCCGATGACCGTTTTCTCGAAACGACTGGAGTCCCGCGTTGACAACTGAGATGAGCCTGCAGACGGCGGATGCGATGATTCGCATCACCGATTTGCACAAGCACTACGGCATGCTCGAGGCGATTCGGGGGCTGTCGCTCGAGGTGCGTCAGGGCGATGTCTTTTTCGTGATCGGGCCGAGCGGCTGCGGCAAGTCGACGCTGCTGCGGTGCATAAATCTCCTGGAAGAGCCCACCTCCGGCACGGTTCAGGTGGGCGACGACATCATGCGTTTCGGCAAGGGCCACCGGATGCCCTCGGGGCGTGTGCTTTCCCGCTATCGGACCCACATCGGCATGGTCTTCCAGCAGTTCGACTTGTTCCCCCACATGACCGCGATCGAGAACGTCATGGAGGGTCCGACGGTGGTCAAAAGGATGCCACGCCACGAGGCCAGATCGCTCGCGAGCGAGTTGCTCGCCAAGGTCGGCCTGTCGGACAAGGAGAAAGTCTACCCGCGCCACCTTTCGGGCGGCCAGGCGCAACGGGTCGCCATCGCCCGCGCGCTCGCCATGCAACCTCGCGTTATGCTGTTCGACGAGGTCACCTCGGCGCTCGATCCCGAGCTGGTGGGCGAGGTACTCGAGGTGATGCGCAAATTGGCCGAGGAAGGCACCACTATGGTCGTGGTGACCCACGAGATGGGGTTCGCAAGCGAGGTAGGCGACCGGCTCTGCTTCATGGATTCGGGATTGATCATCGAGGAGGGAAAAGTGGCGGACATCCTGGCACGGCCCGAGAATCCGCGTACCCAAGCGTTCCTCGCCCGATTCCATGACACTGCCGAGGCGCTGCGCGCATAGGTCCATGGCCACCGGGGCCGCGATGAATAAGGATATCCCCAAGGCGGCCGAGATCGTCGTGGTCGGAGCCGGCATCCTCGGGCTGACGACCGCACTCAGGCTCGCCGAGGCCGGGCGCGACATCTTGGTGATCGACCGCGCGGAGCCCTTTCGCGAGGGTTCGGGTGTCAACGCCGGATCGCTCGCGCTTCAAAACAAGTCCGACGAGTTGCTGCTCTTCTACCGCGAGAGCCTGGACGAGT
>JASMAE010000190.1 GCA_030754475.1 Rhodospirillales bacterium | reverse complement strand
TCGCGCATGGCAACGCGAAGCGGGTGTTGATCGTCGGCGGCGGCGACGGGGGCGTACTTCGTGAAGTGCTTCGACATGCCAGCGTCGATGCCGCCACCCTCGTCGATATCGACCGACTTGTCGTCGACGTCTGCCGCGAGCACATGCCGTCGCTGAGTGACGGCGCCTTCGACGATTCGCGCGCCCATTTGGTGATCACCGACGCCACCCGGTTCGTGGCGCAGACCACCGATCGCTTCGACGTCGTGATCGTGGATTCCACCGATCCCCTAGGCCCGGGCGAAGCCCTGTTCACAGAGGCGTTCTATGCCGATTGCAAGCGGCGCCTGGCGTCCAACGGCGTTTTGGTGACGCAGAACGGGGTGCCGTTCCTGCAGGCCGACGAGCTTGCGTCGAGCATGCGCAAGCTCAAAACCCTCTTTGGTGACGTAACGGCTTATCTCGCGGTCGTCCCGACTTATGTGGGCGGCTTCACAGCCTTCGGCTGGGCGAGCGACAACGCGGATCTTCGTCGCCTGCCAGAGACCGCCATCGCGGATCGGTTCGTGCATTCGGAGATCGAGACCCGTTACTATGGACCGGCGGTGCACGTGGCCGCCTTCTCACTACCGCGTTACATCGAGCGATTGACGGTATAGAGGCGGCTCGCTTCCGATCCGACCGGGGGCTCGCAATGGGAGAACGCGATGCGGGGCAAAGTCCTTGTGACCGGCGGTTCCGGCAGCGGCATCGGCCGCGCCATCACCGAGCGTTCGCTCGAAGACGGTTACGAAGTCGTCAACTTCGACATCAACCCGCCCGGCAACTTGCGCCAGGGCGAGCATCACTACGCGGTCGACATGATGGACCGCGACGCCACCCACGCGACGCTCGCCCGCGCGACCGCCGAGCACGAGATCACACGGCTGGTCAACTGCCTGGGCATCGTGCGTCCGGCCCTACTCGAGGACACGACGCTCGAAGATTTCGACGACGTGCTCGATGTAAACCTGCGCTGCGCGTTCCAGTGCACCCAGGCGCTGCTTCCGGCGATGAAGGAGGCGAGGTTCGGAAGGATCGTCCAGATCACGTCGCGGGCCGCGCTCGGCAAGGAGCTCCGCACCGCCTACGCTGCCACCAAGGCCGGCCTGCACGGCATGACGAAGACCTGGGCGCTCGAACTCGGCCAATACGGAATCACCGTCAACGCCGTCGCGCCCGGTCCCATCGACGGCGAATTCTTCCGCCAGGTGAACCCGCCCGATAGCCCGCGCACCAAGAAGATTATCGAGAGCATCCCGGTGCGCCGCATGGGCACGGTCGGCGACGTCGCGCACGCGATGTCGTTCTTCCTCGACGAACGCTCGGGATTCGTGACCGGTCAGGTCCTGTACACGTGCGGGGGGATGACCGTCGGCCTCGCCGGTTAGACCACTATCGGGCCAGATCGGATCATTTTGATGGTGGCGAATCGGTTTGGCCGGGCAGGCGCGCCGCGAAGCGCGATGCGGGGCCATCGGACGAGTGGCGCAACGAACCCGCCGAGCCGGTGCGATTCCACGTGAGTGGATGACGCTCTAGAGACCGCCGAGCCAGGCTACGGGGCCGATCAAACACATACCAAACACATAATGTCTTCGCGTTAGACCATCGACGGCGGTTCGCGGTGCCGGTCGGGTTCCGCCCGCCGGCGCGGCGTCGGGACGCGGTCGGCGCGTCTTATCCGCCGAAGCTGCGGACCAGGCTTCCGACGATCATGAACCAGCCATCGACCAGCACGAAAAATATGATCTTGAACGGCAGCGCGATGATGATGGGTGGCAGCATCATCATGCCCATGGACATGAGCACCGAGGCGACGACCATGTCGATGATCAGGAACGGCAGGAAGATCAGGAATCCGATCTCGAAGGCCCGTTTCAGTTCACTGATCATGAAGGCCGGGATCAGGACCCGCATGGGCATCTCCGCGCGTGCCTCCTCTTCGTCGATCTCGGCGATATCGACGAACAGCCCGAGGTCTTGTTCGCGCACGTGCGCCATCATGAAGTCGCGGACCGGCCCGACCGCGCGGTCGAAGGCCTCGAACTCCTCGATCTCGCCGTCGATCAGGGGCCGGATGCCCTGATCGTAGGAAGATTCCATGGTGGGCATCATGATGAAGGCGGTGAGGAATAGCGCCAGGCTGATCAACACCTGGTTCGGAGGCGTCTGCTGCGTGCCCATGGCCGTTCGCAAGAACGCGAGCACCACCATAATGCGGGTGAACGACGTGACCATGATCAGAATCGACGGGGCAAGGCTCAGCACCGTTATCAGCGCGATCAACTGGATGAGTCGCGCGGTCGCGGAACCCTGCTGGTCGCCGAGGTCGAGGCTGATCACCTGAGCCGAGGCGGGCGCGTTGAAGGCGAGAGCCGCGACGACGACGCCGAGAACGACGAGACCGAGGAATAGCGGGTATGGCCGCTTCAAAGAGAATCCGCCTCGATCCGCTTGAACGCGGGCGTGGCTGCGGTTTCTGCGCCGAGGTCCACGTCAGGTGCGGGAATCCCGCTCTCCACGACGACGTCCGCGGTGCCCCCTAGAAGGACCAGATGTTCCGTCGCATCCCGCTTGAACAGGACGAGCCTCCGCTTCGCGTCCACCGGCATGATTTCGACGATGGCGAGCCGCTTTTGCTTGCCGATTTTCTTGGCCGAGGCGTACCCGAATCCGAAGCGCCGGGCGACGGCGGTCAGCACCCCGATCAGCGCGAGCACGACGACGAGGGCGAGGGCGAACCGAAAGTAGGCGTCGATCTCCATATCGGGCGCTCTTCAAAATTTTCCGGGCGGGCGAAGCGGCGGCCGAGGATCGCCCGGCTTAGATTTCGTCGCTGGCGCTGGGATAGGCTCCCAAGGCGCGCACCCGGTCTTCGGCGGCCCCTGCCGAGGTCATGGCCTCGAGCTTCGGGGTCACCTCGAGCGAAAGTCGGTCGAGAGCGGCGATCAAGCCCGCGAGCGATTGCCGAAGGCCGGCCGGATCGTCGGGCCGCGCGCTCCGAACGGCGCTGCACAGGCAGCTTATCCGTCGCTCCAAGGCGGCGAGGTCGATTGTCCGGTTCTCGGCCGCAAGCCTGCGGGCCGCCTCGATCAGGGCGCCGATTTTTTGAACCTCGTCTGGGAATTCGTGTGGGTTCATGCTTCTTGGCTCCTCGTCCGCCCCCTCAGGGGGCCGTGATAGCGGTCGGCGGTTCGGGCTCTTCTGGCCCGCCCGTCGGTGGCGGCAGCGATCCGTTGGCTCGGTAAACGTAGGCCAGGATTTCGGCGACCGCGGTGAACGCCTCGAGCGGGACTTCGCTGTCGATATCGACGTGGCTCAGCAGCTCGGCGAGATCCGCGTCCTCGCGGACCCGGATCCCTTGCGCGAAGGCGATCGCCAGGATCTGTTCGGCGACGGAACCGCGACCGCTCGCCACGACCTTGGGAACGAGATCGTGATC
>JASMAE010000189.1 GCA_030754475.1 Rhodospirillales bacterium | reverse complement strand
CGCGTTCCAGGCGCCGCCGCGGATGACCCGCCGGCGGCAGTCGCCGCCCTCGGTCCAGGCGCGGCCGTCGGTGGGTGCCCCGTCGTAGGATTCGTGCCAGCAGTCCTCGGTCCACTCCCAGGCGCCGCCCAAGGTGTCGTGGAGGCCGAAGGGGTTGGCGGGGTAGCTGCCGACCGGCAGCGTCGCCGGTCCCGCGTCCCAGGTCGCATCGGTGTTGCAGCAGTATGTGTTGCCCGAGCCGAAATCGTCCCCCCAGAAGTACGCGGTGGTCGTTCCGGCCCGCGCCGCGAACTCCCATTCCGCCTCCGAGGGCAGGCGGTAACGGGCCCCGGTCCTACCGCTCAGCCACCGCAGGTAGGCTCGCACCTCTCGCCACGCAAGGTTGAGCATGGGATGGTCGCCCGACTGCCGGAAGGCTTCGCCGGGGCGCGCACTGCATCCTCTCTCGGCAACGCAGGCGTTCCACTCGGCGAAGGTGATCTCGTACCTGCCCAGGGCGAAGGGCCTGGCGATGATCACCTCGTGAACGGGACCCTCGGCGGCGCTCCGGCCCGCCTCATCGGACGGCGAGCCCATGCGGAAGTTCCCGGCCGGGATGACCACCATCTGCGGGCACACGGGGCAGTCTCGGAACGTCTCTCCCGGCGCGGCCGGAGCCTCGGCGCCGAGGCCCGGGGCCGCACCGGCGATCAGCACGACCAGGACGAGCGGCCCCGTGACTGGGACGCCCATCTTCAGTTCCGGGGTGCCGCCGAGCGCCCGAGGACCCGCGCCTTGGCGCCGTCCGCCCGGACCCCCGGGCCACGAGGCCGCGATTTCTTTCGGCGTAATGGGAAAGTTGGGATGCTTGTGGAAGTTCTGGTGCGATCCCGTGACCGCGCAGGTAACGACGATCTCTTGTGCCATGGTGCATTCCTCTTTGCAGCCTTGCTGGGCGAACAGCCGTGCCGTCGCCTCGCCGATGCCTGAGCCGCCGCCGGTGATGATCGCGGCCTTGCCGTCCAGGAGCCCCACCATGTCCTCTCCTCTCGCCGATGCCGCCGTAACGTCTCGGGGTGCAATCGCCATAACGCCGGCGACGGTCTTCACCGAAGCCGGCGCTGAATTGCCGGCGAATCGGCTCTAACTGGGGTATCCCGATTGAGTTTCTTCAACAGGGTTGATTGTGTGCCAATATCGCCTGGCAGGCAACGCGCCGGCGCGCTGGGTAGGAACATTCCGCCGATGCGCCGTGTTGGAGCGGAGATTGGGCGCCGCGGTGTCCAATGACACCGTTCAGGCCATGCAGCTAAGTCGTCAAACGCCTTGCCGGTGACCGCAAGTGATCATCCGGGGAATCTATGTTGAGCTACCCTGACACGACATTGGGAAGAAACTCACCATGAAACGCATCGCACTTGCCGTGGGGTTTTGGTGCCTCATGGCCGCGCCGGCGCCGGCGATAGCGGGCGAAACGGTCAACGGCTTGCGCCAGGGCGGCTGGGTGGTGGTCGAGAAGCAGGCGCAAATCGTGCGCCGGCCCGGCCTGCCGCCCTACGAGACCATGGACCGCGCCGTTCACGTCACCACCTACGTGATGGAGAAGGGCGGCCGGCGCAAGGTCTGCACCCTGGCCTACGACAGCCAGCTCGACACCTCCGCCGAGGAGTGCCACAACGCCGAGTGAGTTTGGCGGGACCTCTTAAATATTCGTTATCGGGCCGGAAGCGGACCTTTATGTCGCGCGTATTCGTGGTCGGTCGGAATCGCTTAACCGCGATCCGCCGAGGCCGTTAGTCTCGTCACTCTTATCGAAAATGAGCGGATCGCGCGCCGCGACGGCGCGCTCAAGGAGCGAGGCTCGCGAGCGCACCAAACCGGGGCCGGTGGATTGCGGTCGCATGCAGCATGCTCGGCTCAAACACGCGGTCGAAAAAGGCGGGCCGGTAGTCGAAGAACACCTCGGCGACGATTGCGGCCTCACTGGCGCGAAGAATGAAGCCTGCCGGCAGACTCGCTGGCCCGCCTTCCGTCCCGATCGCGCTGACACCGGAAGCCGCGCCGAACGCGCGCTGCCAGAGCACCGTCGCGGGCCCCTCACCGCCCCCGAGCGATGAGACGACGATGCGGCCGTCCGACGCGATGTCGTAGGGCGCCACCACGTAGCCCGCGGCGGCGAACAAATTGTCGAGCGCGCTTTCGCTCAAGTTTTCTGACTGCGAAACCAAGTCGGCCATGGTCGCCGAAGCCCGCTCGATCTTTTGGTTGAGAAGAAGAAAGCGGGTGATCTCGATTCCCGAAGACACGAGGAGCACGATGACGGGGATCGCCATTGCCAGCTCGAGTGCGATGGCACCGCGACGATCGCCGGCGACGGCGCGAATACCGCTGAAAATAGGCCAAGACCGGGTCGCGTTCACGGGGCCCCGCCCTCTCCCCAGGGCTCGTTGCGGACGGCCAGCCCCGCCTCGATGGTCAAGTGCCCGTCCGTGCCGATCACGCCCGCACCCAACGGCGTCAGCAACGGCCAGGCGTAGCGGAATCGGTAGACCACCACTTCGCCGGACCCTCCGGCACCGGCGACACCGACGTCGGCGTCCCAAACGCCGTTTCCGTTGTCGTCGGTGAACGTCTCGCCCGCGTCGAAGACGCCATTTCCGTTTCCGTCGACAAAGGATTCGCCCAGGCCCACGTCCTCGAACCCCGGATAGACGAGAACCTGAATGTCCGCATCTTCCATGTTGACGAGGCCGAACGTCCGCTCCGAGATCATGTCGACGACCCTCTCCAAGCGGGTCTGGCCGGCGACCTCGAGGCCCGTCACGCCGAACCGCGCGGCATCGCGCAAGGCGCTTTCCGCGAGCGTCGTCACCAACATCACCATTCCGAACTCGATGGCGGCCACGGCGATGAGGAACAGAATCGGCGCCGCGAAGGCGAATTCGACCGCCGCCGAACCGGCGTCGTCACCCGGCGCCGTACACGAACCGGGGAAGCGCCGCCCCCGAAACACGGCCCCAAGCGCGCGTGCCGACGACGCCCCGCACATAACGAAAAACGACATCACCATAAGTTTATTATAGTATTATTTCGTGCGCGCGTCGAATTAAACGTTTTTTACTTCATTTATTACTTATTTTCATTGCTTTTTCTAAAATTTGAAACAAAATTGGTAATTCCACGAACGGCCGTGGACCGGAGGCGCCCGCGCCGACGGCGCGCCCGCGTGCGCGTGCGCAAACGCGACGTGGTACGCGCGGCCCAAGCGCTATTCGGTGCAGCGCACGCGCAGTTCCCGGCCGGAAACTTCGTGGAGCGTGATGCCCACCTGCGCCGATCCCCCCTTCGGCCCCGATGGCGGACACGCCCGGCTTCCCGTGAACCCCGCCCAGCGGTCGGCGTATTCGATAAACCCCTCGACGATCACGAGGACCATTTCGCCCGCGACAGCCGGGCAAACGGCGATGTGTACTTCGGCGTCCTCGCCCTGCGGGATATGAACCTGTTCCGAGAAGTGGTTACATTTGTACACGTAGAGCCGCATTTCGGCGACGCTCTCGATGCCCCGATTGGTCACGTGCACATCGACGCCGCGGTAGTCCTCGGCCCACGCTGCCCCACCCGAGGACACGATCGCGAATAGAGCTGCGAGGATGGCGACGGATAGGATTCTCATGGCGTGACGGTCCTGTGATGCGCAGGCACCGAAAACCTTAGCCGGTCCGGCTCGGGAATTACAACTGGCCCGCCCTGCTTGGATCGGGCACGCGTTTGACCTTTCTCAAAGTTTGACCTATCTCAAGGAGGGAATGCCTATTGACGGTTAGCTTGCCCGCCATGCTTCACGACGTGGTCCGGAAATACGATCTCAGGGTGCCGCGATACACGAGCTATCCGACGGCGCCGCACTTCGGCACGGGTGTGGACGCGGCCGCCTACGGCGCATGGCTGGCCGAATTGGACCGGTCCGAGGAGTTGTCGCTCTACCTGCACGTTCCCTTTTGTGACCGGTTGTGCTGGTTCTGCGGCTGTCACACGAAGATCGTGCAGCGCTACGATCCCGTCGCCAAGTACTTAGACGCCCTCGATCGGGAAATCACGCTGGTCGCCGATACCTTGGGCGAACCGATGCCCGTTCGCCACGTGCACTGGGGCGGCGGCAGCCCGTCCTTGATGCGAGACGCCGACTGGCTGCGGCTGATGGGCCACCTCGGCGAACGGTTCGACTTCTGCGCCGACGCCGAGATCGCCGTCGAGCTCGATCCGCGCGACGTCCGCCCCGAGACCGCCCAAACGCTGGGCCGCGCAGGGATCAACCGCGCGAGTCTGGGGGTTCAGGATTTCGACGCCCGCGTTCAACGCGCGATCAACCGTGTGCAGAGCTTCGAGGAAACCGAGCGCGTAATCGGCTGGCTTCAGGGCGCCGGCATCGCGGCGTTCAACATCGACCTCATGTTCGGTCTGCCGCATCAGACCGCCCGCGGCATCGCCCGCACCGCCGAGATGGCAGCCGACCTCGGGCCCGGCCGGGTGGCGTTGTTCGGCTACGCCCATGTTCCCTGGATGAAGGCCAACCAACGGCTGATCGACGAGGCCGCGCTGCCGTCCGCGGACGAACGCTGGGACCAGATCGAGGCCGCGACCGCGGCGCTGGAGGGCCGTGGCTACGTCGCCATCGGCCTCGATCATTTCGCGAAATCCACCGATCCCCTTGCCGTCGCCGCCAAGAGCGGACGCCTGCATCGGAACTTCCAGGGCTACACCACCGACACCGCAGCTACGCTTCTCGGCTTCGGGGCCTCGGCCATTGGCTCGCTGCCCCAGGGCTATGCGCAGAACGCCGCGCCCATCCGCGATTACATGCGCGCGGTCTCATCCGGCCGCTTCGCGGTCACACGCGGGATCGCGCTCAGCGAAGACGATCGGCTGCGCCGCGAGATCATCGAGCGCTTGATGTGCGACATGGAGGTGGACGTGGGCGCGGCGTGCCGCCGCCACGGGGTGGACGCGGATGCGCTTGCGGGCGCGTTCGCCGCGATAGCCTCTCTGGTGGACGACGGAATCGCCGAGCGCAAGCACATGCGGGTCCGTGTCACCGAAGGCGGGCGGCCGTTCGTGCGATTGGTCGCGGCCGCCTTCGACGCCTACCTGAACCCGGGCGAGACCCGCCACGCCAAGGCGATCTGAGCCGCCCCCGCCTCACGCGCGCTTCAGCGCAAGCGTCAAGCCATCGCCGATGGGAATCAGGCTCGCGTCGACACGCGCGTCCTCGTGCACCATCGCGTTGAAGTCGCGGATGGCGCGGGTGCTGTCCGCGTCGTCGCCGGGGTCCGCCACCTTCCCGCCCCAAAAGACGTTGTCGACGGCGACCAGGCCGCCGGCCCGCAGGAGCGTGAGCGATTTCTCGTAATAGCCCCGGTAGTTCTTCTTGTCGGCGTCGATGAAAGCGAAGTCGAAGGTGCCGGTCCGGCCTTCGGCGATCAGCGCGTCGAGCGATTCCAGCCCCTTGCCCAGG
>JASMAE010000188.1 GCA_030754475.1 Rhodospirillales bacterium | reverse complement strand
GCAATGACCTGTGAGCTCGATTGGGAGTACTATTATCTCGCCTTCATGCGGGCCGAACGCACCAAGCGGCGGGACGGCGAGCAGCTCGCCGTCATCGACGCGGTGTTCGGTTTCGTCCAGCGGCGCGCCGCGGACTCCATGCATGACTGTACGGCCAAGCGGCGCGACCGCGTCGAAGACGAACTCTGCCTGCGCATGCGCGCATTCGGCCGATGATGCCGAAAGCGTCGCGGCATTCGGCGATGGACGCCGATGGCGACTGACCCCACGCCCGAGGCCGTCGCCCGCCCGCGTGGCGGGGGCGACGTCGCCGAGCGGCCGGATTCGCTGGCGCCGCAGCTCCTCGGCGTGATCAAGGCGGTGGCCGACGAGCTTCATCCGCGCCGGGCGGAGTTGCGCGCGGCGACCCTGGACAGCGCGCTCGACCGCGACCTCGGCTTCGACAGCCTGGGACGGGTCGAGCTAATCGTGCGGATCGAGCGGACCTTCGCCGTGGCCCTGCCGGAACGCGTCTTCTCGACGGCCGAGACGCCGCGCGATCTTTTGGCGGCGGTCCGCGCCGCCGCCGGCACCAGCGGCGTGCCGGTGACGAGCCAGATGGGCGCCGTCGGGGTGGGCGAGGCCGCGGAAATCCCCTACGGAGCCCAAACCCTCGTCGAGGTGCTCGACTGGCACGCGGCGACCCATCCCGACCGGCCGCACATCCGCTTCTATGACGACCACGACGAAGGCGAGGTCATCACCTATGGACGGCTAAGCGCGTTGGCCCACCAGGCCGCGGCGGGCCTCGAGAGGCTAGAGCTCGCCCGTGGCGAAGCGGTGGTGATCATGCTGCCGACGGGGGCGGAGTATTTCGCGAGTTTCCTCGGAGTCCTCATCGCCGGCGGCGTGCCCGTCCCGGTTTACCCTCCCGGCCGCCCGACGCAGGTGGAAGAGCATGTCCGCCGGCACACCGCCATCTGCGTCAACTGCCGGGCGCGGATCATGATCACCACGCCCGAGGCGCAACGGTTCGCGAACCTGCTGCGAACGCTCGTCGACGGACTGGGCGCGGTGGTGAGCTTCGACGAGCTGACGGCAGGGCCCGTGAGGCCGGCGGTGCGACCGCCCATCGCGGCGGGAGACGTGGCGCTGGTCCAATACACGTCCGGCAGCACCGGCGATCCGAAGGGGGTGGTGCTGACGCATGCCAACCTGCTCGCCAACATCCGCGCCATGGCCGAGGCCCTGGACGCCGGCCCCGGGGACGTCTTCGTGAGCTGGCTGCCGCTCTACCACGACATGGGATTGATCGGCGCATGGCTGGGCAGCATGCACCACGCGATCCCCCTCGTGATCATGTCGCCTCTCGCGTTCCTCACCCGGCCGCAGCGGTGGCTTCGAGCCATCCACCGGTATCGCGGTACGCTGTCGGGCGCACCCAACTTCGCCTTCGATCTGTGCGTGCGCCGAATCGCGGACAAGGACATTGAGGGCCTGGACCTCGGGAGCTGGCGGGTGGCCTTCAACGGCGCCGAGCCGGTGAGCCCTGATACGCTGGAGCGGTTCTCAACCCGCTTCGCCACACACGGTTTCGCACGCACCGCCATGATGCCGGTTTACGGGCTTGCCGAAAGCTCCGTCGGTCTCGCGTTTTC
This sequence comes from Rhodospirillales bacterium, assembly GCA_030754475.1. Classification (GTDB taxonomy): domain Bacteria; phylum Pseudomonadota; class Alphaproteobacteria; order Rhodospirillales; family JASLLV01; genus JASLLV01. Next base: position 2,219 of record JASMAE010000188.1, on the reverse strand, counting down.
GCCCCTCGGCCGGGGACCGCGGATCGATCGGGTTACGCGCCGCGCGTTCACCGAGACCGGCTTCGCCGAACCGGCCCAAGAAGGGGAATCGGGGGAGCTGCGATTCGTGGAATGCGGCCACCCGCTTCCCCGTCACGAGATCCGGATCGTCGACGCCCAAGGGCGCGAACTTCCGGACCGCCAGCAGGGCCGTCTCCAGTTCCGCGGCCCATCGGCGACCGACGGTTATCTTCACAACCCGGAACGCACGCGCACGCTCTTTAGCGACGGCTGGCTCGAATCGGGCGACCTCGCTTACGTCGCTGGCGGCGGCATCTACGTCACGGGGCGTGTCAAGGACATGGTGATCAAGGCCGGGCGCAACATCTACCCCGTCGAGCTCGAAGAGGCGGTCGGCGAGGTCGCCGGCATCCGCAAGGGAAACGTGGCGGTCTTCGGAAGCCCCGATCCCGACAGCGGGGTCGAACGCCTGATCGTCGTCGCCGAGACCCGCGAACGTGGCGAGACGGTCCGCGCCGAGATTGTCGCCCGCATCAACGCCATCGCGACCGACCGCTTGGACGCGCCGCCCGACCACGTGCTCCTCGCGCCGCCGAACTCGGTGCTCAGGACCTCGAGCGGCAAAGTGCGGCGCGACGCGACGCGAACGCTCTATGAGCGGAACCTGATCGGCAAGCCGCCGCCCGAGCTCCGCCGCCAGCTGATCCGTCTGGCGCTGGCCGGTCTTCCAGCTCGCTTCAGGCGCGCCGGCCGCGCCTTGGGTACGGGACTGTTCGCGGGCTACGCGTGGTTCGCGCTCCTCGTTCTCGGCATGTTCGCCTGGACGTTGGTCGCGGTGCTGCCGACGCTCTCGGCGCGCTGGACGCTCATCCGGGCCGCGAGCCGCGCGCTTGCTCGCGCGACCCGGATTCCGTTTTCCGTCCACGGGCTCGAGAATTTGCCCGCGGGGGGGCGCGCCTGCGTGCTGGTCTCAAACCACGCGAGTTACCTCGACGGTTGCGTGCTCAGCGCGGCGTTGCCGAGGCCGCTCGCCTTCGTCGCGAAGGCGGAGCTGAAAAGGCAGTTCATCGCCGGCATATTCCTGCGGAAATCGGGCGCCCATTTCGTCGAACGATTCGAAAAGGAGAAAGGCATCGAAGACGCCCGACGGGTTGCCCGGGCGCTGAGCGTCCTGTCCGCGATTGTCTATTTCCCCGAGGGAACGCTTACCCGGATCCCGGGATTGCTTCCTTTCCACATGGGGGCGTTTACCGCCGCCGCCGAGGCGGGGGTGCCGGTCGTACCCATCGCGATCCGCGGAATGCGGTCGATCCTTCGCTCGGGCTCGGCCTATCCGCGCCGCGGCGCGATCTCGGTCGTCGTCGGCCCGGCGATCGAGATCGACGCCAGCGCGCCGGACAGGACGGATACCGTCTGGGCCGGCGCGCTGGACCTTCGCGCCAAGGCGCGCGCGTTCATCGTGCAGCATTGCGGCGAACCGGACCTCGAAGGTGAACAATCGCCGGTGTAAGCCCCGTCGGGGCCCCGAATGGACCGTGAGCGATGCGCGCGCTTTGACGAGACCAGATCGCGGTCGGTCGAAATCGCCCGTGACGATTCACGGACCGCGTGATTCCGGTCTGTTCTATTGAAATCGAGCGGTTGGGCGCGCCTGAGTGCAATCGCATCGCGGTTCCCATCAAACGCGATCCGCTCAAAGCCGCCGCGCTGGCGTTGCCGGGGGCCGACAAAACCGCCAATATGGGCATGATTCGGGCCGGCTCGCCGGAACCCGACCCGGCCCCGAACCCCGGGGGCACGAAGGTGCGGATTGCAGGCCGAGTGATTACGTTGACCGTCACCTTCCGGCGCTTGCAGAACATATTCTCTGGTCCGCGCCCGATGGCGCTCGCCTGGATGTTCGCCGCGGCGATGCTGGTCGCCCCGGCCGCGTCAGCACAGGCGCCGTCTTCGGACGCCGCGTCCGCGGTGGCGACCAAGCGGCTGTTCCAGGCGGTCTACGACAACGACCTGCGCGCCGTCCAATCCAGCGTCGCCATTGGCGCCGATATTGCCGCGCGCGACCGGCACGGCCTGACCCCGAGCGACATCGCCGTCGACAAGGGCTTTTTCGATATCGCCCACTTCCTGCTTTCGGTACGAAACCTGCGACTGGATCAAAACGCCGAACCCGAAACGGCGGCGGCGCGCGCGCGCCGGACCAAATCCGGATCCGTTCA
>JASMAE010000187.1 GCA_030754475.1 Rhodospirillales bacterium | reverse complement strand
TCCGGCCGCATAGCTCGCTCGGATACAGACCGCCGGCCCCAGAAACCATCTTGCCAAACGTTGATGGACCAACCTACGCTGTTGATGGGCTACGGTTGGCCCATCAACTTAACCCGCGCCAAACTCTAACTTAAGCGCTGGACCACTAATCGGGGGCAGGCCAATATCCCGGCCACCGAAGGCGCACCGAACTGTCCGGCGCGGATGAGCTGCCGACGCTCCCTGATCAGCCCGCTGCGCCCAGAGTTCAGATGACCCGCCCCCACGGTTGGTTCCACGTGCCGCTCTCGCGCTTTATTCGTTTAGTCGGCTCCGGCCCGATGCGTGCCGAAATCTATGTCGGGCGGGCCCGTCGCCGTCGTGCCGCCGTCCACCGCGAGCGTCACCCCGGTGATATAGGAGGCGGCGTCGGAGGCCAGGAACAGGATCGCGTTGGCTACCTCCTCGGGTTCCGCGACGCGGCGCATGGGCGCGCGGCGGCCGATCAGGGCGACGCCTTCCTCGACCGCCATGCCGCCCGCGCGGACCTTGGATTCCATCATCTCGGTGCGGATGTCGCCCGGCGCCACCGCGTTCACCCGAATCCCGTCCGCGGCCAGATCGAGCGCCATGGCCCGTGTCATCTGGATCACGCCGGCCTTGGCCACGCAGTAAGTGAACTTGCCGGGCTCGGCGTGGATGCCAAGCTCGGATGCGTTGTTGACGATCGCGCCGCCCCGCTGCGCCTTCATCTGGTGCGCGGCGGCGCGGCTCAGATAGAAGACCGCGTTCAGATTGACCGCCATCACATGGGTCCAGTGCGCGTCGGTGGTCTCGAGGATCCCCTTGCGGTCCTTGGCGCCGGCGTTATTCACCAAGACGTCGAGACGCCCGAACCGCGCCACCGTCTCGTCCACCAGGTGGGCGCTGAATGCCGGATCCGCGAGGTCGCCGGCGACGAACCAGGCCTCGGCGCCGCCCAACCGTTCCGCCTCGGCCGCGACCTCGGCGCCGCGTTCGGCGTTCCGACCGGTGATCGCGAGGCGCGCCCCGGCAAGCGCGAATGCACGCGCGGTGGCGGCGCCTATGCCTGCGGTGGCACCGGTCACCAGCACGACCCGGCCTTTGAAATCCATTGCACGCACTCCCTCGCTCGCTACCGATTCTTCGCGCCCGGTTCTACACGCCCGGCCGCGCTTGCGCCAATTCCCGAGACGGCCGCCGGTGGCGCCATGGCCCGTCTACGCCGCCGTCCCGGCCGCGGGCAGCGCGTCGGCGTCCAAGCCAGACGCCATCAAGGCCGCCATCGCGTCGTCTTCGATCTCGATCCGAAGCGCATCGTTGAAGCGGTTGAAGAACGAGCAAAGCGCGATCCTGAGCGTGAGTTCGACCATCTCGGCTTCGTCGAAGCGGCCTCTCAAGGCGGCGAACAGCTCATCGTCGAGTGCGCCGGCGCGCGTCGTCACCTGGACGGCGTAGTCGCGGACCAGGCGCTCGGTCGCATCCAGGCCGGGGCAATCTGCGTCGAGGATCGCCGCGATGGTTTCGGGCGCAAGCCCGGTCTCGGCCAGCTTCGGCGCGTGGTGGGCGACGCAGTAGCGGCATTGGTTGAGCTTCGAGACCGCCACCAGGGCGATCTCGAGGATGCGTTTCGGGATCCGGGCTTCGTCGGCGAACTCGGCCAAAAGCCCCATCACGTGGCGGAGCGCAGGTGGGCGGTGGGCGATGACCGCCGCCTGGTTCCGGAACGGCCCAAGCTCGCCACTGAATCGCGCATACAGCGCCCGCAGGTCGTCTGGCACCTCCTCCGGCGTCACGTCTCGTACGCGGGCCATGGCGCGCTCCTTATCCCGTCGGTTGCGTTCGGCCAAGCGTTCCTTCCTAGCATCCTTCACGCCCCCTCCCAACCGCCAGACTGGGCCGATTGACGGATGCGGCGCGCCTGCGCCATTCTGCGCCCTTCCGAGGCCAGTTCCAGGGCCTCCCTTTGCGACCCCAATGGGGGAATTCGATCATGGGCGAGACGCTTCAAGGAAAGGTCGCGATCGTTACCGGCGCGGCTTCGGGCATCGGCGCCGCCATCGCCCGACTGTACGCGAGCCATGGCTGCAAGGTCGTCGTCGCGGACACCGATGAGAAGGGCAGTAAAGCGGTGGCGGCCGAGGTGGGCGGCTTGGCCTCGGTCGTCGACGTCGCCGTCGAGGACCAGGTGCGGGCCATGGTCGACGCTTGCGACGAGGCCTTCGGCCGCCTCGACATCCTGGTCAACAACGCCGGCATCGTTCCGCGCTGGAGCCGGGCCGAGGACACCGACCTCGCCGTCTGGGACCAGGTTTTCGCCGTCAACGTGCGCGGCGTCATGGCCTGCATCAAACACGCGCTCCCGCTGCTGGCACGCTCGGGGGGCGCCATCATCAACATGTCGTCGGGGCAGTATCTGCGCCCCGATCCCAACCAGCCCATCTACTCGGCTAGCAAGTTCGCCGTCGCCGGGCTCAGCCGCGCGATCGCGGGCCAGGTGGGGCGACAGGGGGTGCGGGTCAATGCCATCTGCCCCGGCGCGGTGGCGACCGAGGGGCTGATGGCGCGGGTCAGCGTGCGCGAAAGCGAGAAGGCCGACGGCCGCGAGCCCTTCGCCGCGTTCGACGAGGATTTCACGTCCAAGACGGCGCTGGGCCTCAGGCTCGTGGCAGACCACGTCGCCGACGCCGCGCTGTTCCTCGCGAGCGACGCCGCTTCCGCCATCACCGGCGAGTATCTGGCGATCGACGCGGGCCGCCGCTGAGGGACGCGGCCTGTGCAGTTCGCGCTCGCCAATATCGTCGTCAAGGAGATGCCGTTCGCCGAACAGTGCGCGTACCTGGCCTCGATCGGTTACGACGGGATCGAGGTGGCGCCGTGGACGCTCGCGGACGAGCCCGACCGGTTGCCGAAGCGCGCGCGGGCGGCGCTGCGCCGCGCCGCCGAGGACGCCGGGATCGCCATCTTCGGGTTCAACTTCCTTCTCTACCACCCGCCCGGGCTTTCGATCACGGACCCCGACGACGCCGTTCGCGCCCGCACCGTCGACTTCGCAAAGCGCATGATCGAACTCTTGGCCGATCTCGGCGGGCGCTACATCGTCCACGGCTCGGCCCCGCAGCGCAAAATCGCGCACCCGGACGACGATGCCGGGCGCGCACGCGGAATCGAATCGTTCCGCGCCATCGCGCCGGCGGCCGAAGCCGCAGGAATCGACTACGTGATCGAGCCCCTGGCGGTGAACTTGGCGCCGCTATTTACCGACAACTTCTTCATCAACTCGGTCGCCGAGGCGGCCGACATCGTCCGCGCCGTCGCCAACCCCAGACTTTTCACCATGGTGGACACGCTGGCTGCGCGCAACGAGGAGCGCCAGCCCGTGCCCGAGTTGCTCGATCAATGGTTGCCGACGGGGCTGGTGCGCCATATCCACCTCAACGACCGCAACATGCGCGCGCCGGGCCAGGGCGCGGACACCTTCGCCGACGTGATCGCGAGCTTGGTCAGGGGCGGCTACGACCGCCACGTCACCATCGAGCCTTTCGAGCACGTCCCCGATCCCAAAAGTCAGGCGGGCTGGGCGCTCGGCTTCGTCCGAGGGGTGCTCGAGGCGATCGAGCTCGGCCGGGCGGGCGCGGATTGACAGGCACCGCGATTGATTTACCGTTCGCCGCGGACCCGCGGGTTCCGGACGGAGCGAGAGGGGTATCATGACCGAGATCTTGCTCAGGAATTTCGCACTTCTCGACGTTCAAGCGGGCGCCCTTCGCTCAAGGTTCGAGGTGCTGTTGCGCGGCCGCGACATCGCGGCCGTCGAAGAGGGTGCGATTGCGGCGCCCGCGGCGGAAGTGGTGGACCTCGGCGGGCGCACGCTCATGCCCGGCCTGATCGATTGCCACGTCCATGCCATCGCGCCCGTCATCGGCGCGGGCAAGTCCGGCTATCCCACCAAGCTGCCGTCGCTCGTTCACGCCGGCGCCGGCGATGTCCTGCGGCGCACGCTGATGCGCGGCTTCACCACGGTCCGCGACTGCGCCGGCGCCGATCTGGGCCACAAGCAGGCGGTGGAGCACGACCTGTTCACGGGTCCCCGGATGTTCGTCTCGGGCAAGTCGCTCAGCCAGACCGGCGGCCACGGCGATTTCCGCAACCGCGCCGACTTGGTCGAGCCCTGCTCGGTCGCCCACCTGGGCGTGCGGTCCAGCCGCATCGCCGACGGCGTCGCCGAAGTGCAAAAGGCGGCCCGCGACGAGATCCGCCTCGGCGCCGACCAGATCAAAATCATGGCCGGCGGCGGGGTCGTCTCCGACGCCGACCCAATAGACCACGTCCAGTACGCGGCGGACGAGATCGCCGCCATCGTCGACGAGGCGAGGCGTTCGCACACCTACGTTTCCGCCCACGCCTACACGAGCGAGTGCGTCAGCCGCGCGGTCGAGCTTGGCGTGCGCACCATCGAGCACGGCAACATGATCGACGAGGCGACCGCGAAGCTCATGGCGCGCGCCGGCGCCTATCTCGTCCCGACGCTGGTGGTCTATCAGGCCATGAAGCGACACGCCCAGGGGATGGGGCGCTCGCCTGCCTTCATGGCCAAGCTCGACGACGTCATGACCTATGGGACGCGCTCGCTGGAGATCGCGCGCGCCGCGGGCGTCAAGATGGCCTACGGCACCGACCTCGCCGACATGGAGCTGGTCGATTACCAGCCGGAGGAGTTCCTCATCCGCGGCGAGGTTTTGGGCCCGGCCGAGGTCATCCGGAGCGCAACCCTGATCGGCGCCGAGGTGGTGCGCATGGAAGGCCGTCTCGGCGTCGTGGCTGCCGGCGCGCTCGCCGATTTGCTCGTGGTCGACGGCGACCCGCTGGAGGATTTGACGCTTTTCCAGAACAACGGCGAGCACCTGGCCGCCATCGTGAAGGACGGCCGGTTCTTCAAGAACCGGATCGCGCCCACGTCCGTGGACGCGCCCAGCATCAAAACCCTCGAGCCGGTAGCCTGAGGACCCGCGCGCCGACCCGCGAGAAAGGCGCCGCAAGCATGGCCCGCGCCCAGCCCGGCATCCTCGCCGTCTGGCAGGACTGGGCCCCGGGCGCCGAGGCCCTGGTGGCCGATTGGTACAACCGCGAGCACCACGCCGAACGCGTCGCCGTGCCCGGTTTCTCGAGCGCCCAGCGCTACGTCACCGTCCGCGCACGCCCCCGGCACTTCATCTTCTACGAGACCAGAAGCGTGCGCGTGCTGGCCTCAGCTGCCTACCGCGGCCGCCTCGACAACCCGACGCCCTTGACCCGCCGCGCCATGCCCAATTTCCGCAACAACGTCCGCGCGTGCCTCGCGGTCGCAGCACGGGCCGGTTCGGGACGGGGCGGCGCGGTCGCCACATTGCGGTTCGCGCCGGCCGAAGGCCGGGGGGATGCGCTTGAGGCGTGGTTGTGCGGGGATGCGTTCCCCGACGCGCTCGCCGCGCAGGGCATCGTCTCGGCCGAGCTGTGGCGCGCGGACGCCGCCGTCACCGGGCTCGCGTCCGCCGAGCGCGCGCTGCGGCCCGGCGCCGACGTAAACGTCGGCTGGGTGGTCATGCTGAGCGCGAACGCGCCCGATCAGCTTCGCACCGTTTGCCGCAACGTCCTTCCGGCCCCGGCCTGGAAGCGCCACGGCGCCGCCGCCAGGCCCCTGCTCGGCATCTACCGCCAGGTGTTCTCGCTTGGCCGCGACGCGAATTGACTCGGGTTTCCGGACCCGATCGCGGTCGAGCGGAATCGCTTGACCGCGATTCACCGAGCGCGAGAATCTGGTCTACACTATGGAGATCGAGCGGATTGAAGCGATTGATCGGAATCGCGATACGGTTCCGATCAAGCGCGATCCGCTCTTGGCGAACGATGGGCTTGCGTCGCCTATTCCCGCGGCGCGATCGCGCAATCATTCAGGGACCCACGGGCCGATGCCAAACATGAAGGGCGGCGAGCTGATCGCAGACTTCCTCATCGCCGAGGACGTGCCGTACGTCATCGGGCTCTGCGGCCACGGCAACGTCGGCATGCTGGATCCCCTCTACGAGCGCCGC
>JASMAE010000186.1 GCA_030754475.1 Rhodospirillales bacterium | reverse complement strand
GAACTCGCCGGCGATTTCGACGCGCGCCAGTCGTTGCGGGCGGCCGGGCGCGATACGGCGACCGGCTACGACTGGTCGGTCGTCGCCGAGACCTTGTACGAAAACGTCTATCGGGAACTGCTTTCGTGACCGCCGGCCCATGGGTAAAGATGGCGCTTCGGTCCGCCTACCGGACCGGGCTCGGATTGCACGAACGGCTCAGCGCTGCGAGTTCCGGCAACGACGGGGCGATCCGCGTCTTTTACGGCGGCGCTCGAGGGGGAACCGCCGGTGGCACCCGGGTCAAGATATCGCGCCTTGGCGAGGTGTTTCCCGAGCACGTGTGGGATTACACGCTCGTCTATCTGCTCAGCAACGCCCCCTATCTGTCACCCGCGGCGCTGGAACGGCTGAAAGCGCGCGGAATCCCCATTGTGGGCAACCAGGACGGTGTGTTCTATCCGGGCTGGTTCGGCGGCGATTGGCGAGCCGAGAACGAGCGCATGGCGGCGCCGCACCGTCTTGCCGATCACGTCTTCTACCAAAGCGAGTTTTGCCGCCGCGCCGCCACCGCTTTCCTCGGCGAACGGACCGCGGCGGAAGAAGTGCTCTACAACGCGGTCGACGCCTCTCGGTTCGTACCCGCCGGAAAAGACGAACTTCACCGCGACGGGCATCAATTTCTCGTCGCCGGCAAATTCGGATGCGACCGGTATTACCGCCTCGAATCTGCCGTTCGCGGCCTCGCGCACGCGACTCGCCGCGGTCTGAACGCGCGTCTCACCGTGGCCGGGATCGTCTCTCGCGGAATCCGCGCGCGCGTTCTTGCGCTCGCCCAATCCCTGAACGTCGGCAACGCGATCCGCCTTGCGGGTCCTTACGACCGAGCCGCCGCCCCGCGGGTGTTCGCATCCGCCGACGTTTTCCTGTCCACCGGCCACAATGATCCCTGTCCGTCCTCGGTCATCGAGGCGATGGCGTGCGGGCTGCCCGTCATCTACGCCGCCAGTGGCGGCGTGCCCGAGCTGGTGGGATCCGAGGCTGGTGTCGCGGTGGAGACGGGAGAAAGCTGGGACGAGGCGCTCTCGCCATCTCCGGACGGTCTTGCCGACGCCATGGCGCACGCGGTCGAAAACCACGCCGCGTTCTCGGCCGCCGCGCGATCCCGGGCCCTGGCCCGTTTCGATATCGGCCCATGGCTCGACCGCCATCGACAGATCTTTCGATCGCTCCTCGAGGCGCGGCATGGCTAAAGGTCCGCGCGTCTCGGTCGTCATCCCCTGTTTCAACGGCGGGGCCGATCTACCAGGCGCGCTCGATTCGCTGGACGCCCAGACGTTTTGCGACTTCGAGGTGGTCGTCGTCGACGACGGTTCCGACGATGGCGCGACGCTGGGCATTCTCGATTCGATCGCCGAGCGGGTTCGTATCGTGCGCCAAGGGAACCGGGGTTTGCCGGCGGCCCGCAACGCCGGATTCGCGACCGCGCGCGCAGACTTGGTCCTGCCGCTCGATTGCGATGACCGGCTCGATCCCCGATTCCTCGAAGCGACCGTGGACGCGCTGGGGCGGAACGCGGACGCCGCCTACGCATTCACCGATCTGGTGCTGTGCGGCGAAAAAAAGGGTGTGCTCGCCAAGCGATACAACTTGTTTACCCAGCTCTTCGTGAATCAGCTTCCATACTGCATGTTGATCCGCCGTGCGGACTGGCAGGACGCCGGCGGCTACGACGAATCGCTTCGCGACGGTTACGAGGACTGGGAGCTCAACATCCGACTCGCATCATTGGGGCGCTTCGGCGTGGCCGTGTCCGAGCCATTGTTCCTCTATCGGGTCGATTCGAAGGGCATGCTGCGCCGCGTCTCCAACCGACGCCACGCCCAGTTGTGGCGCCACATCCAAGACCGGCACGCTGCGCTCTACCGGTTGCCCGCGTTGTGGCGTTGCTGGCGCGCTTGGCGGTCGGCGCCCCGAGCCTACCCCGCGTGGCTGCTCGTCGGCCTCTTGATGTGCCACCGAGCCCTGCCGGCATCGGTGTTCAACCGCGTCTTTTCGGTTCTGCTGCGCTTCTCGGCGTCGGCGCGGGCGGACGCGGGCGCGGCCCGGTCCGCCCAAGGGACGTAGCGCATGTGCGGCATCGCGGGCATTTTGGACTTGCGCCGGGCCACGCGGCCCGAGGAGCTCGTGACGACGGTTCGCGCCATGGCGCGCACACTCAGGCATCGGGGACCCGACGACGAAGGGGTCTGGTGCGATGCGGACGCCGGGATCGCCCTTGCCGCGCGCCGGCTGGCGATCCGCGATCTTTCTCCGGCCGGCCATCAGCCGATGGTCTCCGACGACGGCGGGCTGGTCCTCGTCTACAACGGCGAGATCTACGACGCGGACGCGTTGCGAGGCGAGCTCGAGTCGCTGGGACACAGGTTTCGGGGCACCTCGGACACCGAAGTCCTCCTCAACGCCTGCGCCCGATGGGGCGTGGCCGGGGCGCTTGGGCGCCTGAACGGGATGTTCGCGTTCGCCTTGTGGGAGGCGGGTGCGCGGCGCCTCACCCTCGTTCGCGACCGGATCGGGATCAAGCCGCTTTATTGGGCGCTGAACGGCGATCTCGTGCTGTTCGCCTCGGAGCTCAAGGCGATGCGGGCGCACGCCGCCTGGACGCCCGAAATCGACCGTGACGCGCTGGCGGCGTACGCGCGCCTCTCGTACGTTCCGTCGCCGCACTGCATCTGGACTGGTGCGCGGAAGCTCGAGCCCGGTTGTGCGCTGACGCTCGAGCCGGGCCACCCGCCCAATACGTGGCGTTATTGGGACATGGCGGCGCTCGCCCAGGGCGATCGAACGATCCTGGAGGCGCGCGAGGCTGCCCTGCGACTCGAAGCCCTGCTCGAAACGGCGGTGCGTCGCCGGCTCGTCGCCGACGTGCCCGTCGGTGTGTTTCTTTCGGGTGGAATCGACTCGGCGACGGTGAGTGCGCTGGCGCAAGCCCACGTTGACACGCCGGTCAAGACGTTCACGGTCGGTTTCACTGAATCGGCGTACGACGAGGCCAAGGACGCGGCCCTCGTCGCCCGGCACCTCGGCACCGACCACCACGAGCTTCTTCTGAGCCCGGAAGAGACTCGCGCGCTGATTCCCGAACTGCCCGCGTGGTTTGATGAACCTTTCGCCGATTCATCGCAGGTAGCGACGCTCGCGGTCGCCCGATTCGCGCGAACTAAGGTGACGGTGGCCCTCAGTGGCGACGGCGGCGACGAAATCTTCGGCGGCTACAACCGCTACGCCTGGGCCGCAAGGTACTGGCCGTGGCAGCGCAAGGTGCCGGCGCCGATCCGGCGCCTCGCGGCCGCGGCGATCGAAAAGGTATCGCCCCGCGCCTGGGACCGGGTTCTCGGCGCCGTCTCGTATCGACAACCCGGCGAGAAGCTTCACAAACTCGCCCAGATTCTCGCGCTCGACGATCTCGATTCGATTTATCGCCGGCTCACGGGACCCGGGGTCGAGACCCTCGGCGCGGTCCCCGGCGGGCGTGAACCGCCGGCACTCGTCGTGCCACCCCTCGAAGACGCAGTCGAGCGCCTGCAGTTCCTCGACACGGTGGGATACTTGCCTGACGACATTCTGACCAAGGTGGACCGTGCGACCATGGCGGTCGGACTCGAGGCGCGGGTTCCGTTCCTCGATCACGAAGTCATCGAATTCGCCTGGCAATTGCCGCGCGCGCTTAAGGTTTCCGACGTCAAGGGCAAGCGCATCCTGCGGACCGTCCTCGGCCGTCATCTGCCGGTGCAGCTTTTCGAGGGCCGCGCCAAGTCCGGCTTCGCGATTCCGCTGGCCGCGTGG
>JASMAE010000185.1 GCA_030754475.1 Rhodospirillales bacterium | reverse complement strand
CGCCAGACAAGCTCGGCCGGGATCGTGCCGATGACGACGTCGCCGCGCACGTCCATGCCCTCCTTGTTCGCCTCCAGGCGCAACGTTCCGTGATGAACATCGAGGAAGCCGAACACATCGCGGGCGACCACACCGCGCATCGTCGAGGTGGCCGAAATCCCGATGCGCTCGAACGTGAGACTCTTTTCGGTAGGAAATTTGATACGCAGGCGCGTTTCCGTGGCGCCTTCGGTCTTGGCCGGGGTGAAGCCGAGTTCCGAGGCGAACCGCAAGGGTTCGTGATCGATGAGCTCGAGGGCGTCGCGCAGGGGACCGTGTGCCCGGATCTCGATATCGGCAACCTGGTCGGCCAGATTGAGGTCGGAAAACGCGATGGTCCCTTCGTCCAGTCTGAGACCCATGATCGAGCCCTTGCCGAGTTCGATGTCGAATCGCCGCAGACCGAAGGACGCGGTTGCGTCCACGTTTTCTGCTCGGGGCATCGCCTCGAGGTAAGCGATCGCAATCCCTTCGATGTTCAACCCGCCGGCGAGCGAAACCACATCGAACCGACCGTCCCCGGTTTCGAGAATACGGGTTTCGATGCTCACCTGCTTGAGGATGCCGCCCGAAAGATGGGTGGTGCACCAGTCGTAAACGTCCGTGCCCCAAGCACGCGGCCAGTACCGGCGCGCCTGGTCGACCGGGATGTTCTCGACGGCGCCGTCGAGCGTGAGTGCAATCGGCCCGCGAACGCCCGCAAGCCCCTCGATCTCAGCGGCGAACCGCACGGTCGGTCCGTTCAGATCGGCCTCCACGGACGCCAGGTGAAGCCTGTCGCGCTCGATGTCGTAACGTCCGCGCGCACTCACCGAGCGGATCGGCATCTTGTGTCCGGAAGTCGCGGGAAGCTCGATCGCGCCTCGGTCTCCGAGATCGAGAAATATTCTCTCGAACTCGGTGACCCCCGATCGACCGTCGTACCGCCCGCGAAGCTCGAGCTTGTCGATCTCGAGTCGCTGTGCCGCGGGCTCGGGCAACGCCAGTTCGCCGCCGCCGCCGATGAAGTGGAACCCGAGCTCGTCAACCGTTCCACGCGAATCCATGTCGAGGGTGAGCGTTCCTTGAACCGGAACGGAGAAACGCGCGATTTCCTGGAACCTGGAGGAGACGCGTGACAAAACGGCCGGGTTCACGGTGCCGAAGGTAACACCTGCGTCGAGCCGTTGATCCGCGATTCGGTATTCGGCGACGGCGCTTAGCGGCATGACTTGATCGTCCACCCGGAGATCGAAGGACACCTCGGCGTCGATTCCGACCTCGCTCCGCTGTAACGTGATTTGGGTTGACGGAGCCCGCCAAAGGGTCCCGAGGCGCTCGTCCTCGACTGTCAAATCGGCGTCGACCACGGCGACGCGCATCAGATACCCCATGGGTCCGCCCGGATCCGGCGGTGCGACGAGCGCCGCGAGAATACCCTTGAATAGTTCCTCCGAGCCCTCGCTTCCCACCTTCAGCTCCGTTTCGAGTCGGCCGTCGGGTCGTCGCACCAGCCAGAGCTTCGGGTGAAACAGCTCGATGTTTCTCGGCGCCACCATGCCGCGCAACAATCCCTGGGCGCTGAGCGAAAGCGAAAGTTCGGGCACGCTGGCGACGACGGCACCCTTCGTATCAACGGCGCGGACGTTGAGCACGCGGATGTCGAGCGTGCGATCCCAGCCCGCCCAGGCAAGGGTGGTATCGTCGAATTCGATGTCGAAGGATTCGGTGGCGGCGCTAAGCGCGACCTCCATATAGGGCGACAGGAACGCGAGTGAAATGGGGCCGGACGAAAGCCGCCAGGCGAGCAGCAGCGCGATGATTACCAGTCCCGCCCCCAGCGTCCCGGCGAGCTGAATCGTCCTGCGCACCGCCCCGACGATCAACCGAGCCCCCCCCGTTGCGCGGGCATCTTGACCCGCGTTTCCGCATTGCCCAGTCTGCACCTAATCCTGGGCATCGAAAATGCGTCCCTATTCCCTCGTGATCAACGCCGAGTCGCTCCCGCGCGCGGCCGATTCGGATCGCGCCGAAACGGGCATCGAGCGGTGGTCCGAGGCCGCTAAAAATATGGCACAATCCACGGGCGACACCGGACTCGCGGAGTTCGCCCACCATATCACGGGCGATCCCGACGGTCGACGCTTGCTCGAAGCCGTTTTCGGCAATAGCCCGTTCCTCGCCCAGTGCGCCGTCTCGGATCCGCGCGCTTTGCGCGACGTCGTCGAGCACGGCGCCGAGGCGACCGCCGCGGAGGTGACGCAGCGCCTCGATCGCCTTCGCCGAGAGCGGCAGGACCAGACAGAGCTGGTACGACGCCTGCGGGCGGCCAAGACGCGCACGGCGATCGTGGTCGCCGTCGCCGACATCGCGGGTGCCTGGCATCTGGAGCGAATCACCGGGGCGCTGACGGATTTCGCGGAAGCCGCGATCCGCTGCGCCGTCGCGCACGTCCTTCGGAGCGCCGCCGCCGCCGGCGCGTTCCGGCTCGCCTCGACCGACGAGCCCGAAACCGATTCGGGATACGTCGTGCTGGCCATGGGTAAGCTGGGCGCCCGCGAGCTCAACTATTCGAGCGACATCGACTTGATCGTCCTTTACGACGCGGAGGTCATCCGGACCGACGATACAGGAGGGCTGCACGGCTACATGGTCCGGATGACGCGGGACCTCGTGCGCATCCTCGAGGAGCGGACCGCCGAGGGCTACGTGTTCCGAACCGATCTGCGCCTGCGGCCGGACCCGGGGGCCACGCCGCCCGCGATCTCCATCATCGCCGCCGAGAGCTACTACGGCAGCATGGGACAGAACTGGGAGCGGGCCGCCATGATCAAGGCCCGCCCGGTCGCGGGCGATCTTGCCGCTGGGGCCAGTTTTCTTAAGCGGCTGGCGCCGTTCATCTGGCGCAAGAACCTGGATTTCGCCGCCATTCGGGACATCCACTCGATCAAGCGTCAGATCATCACGCACCGTGGCGGCGGCAAGATCGCCGTCGCCGGCCACAACATCAAACTTGGGCGCGGCGGCATTCGCGAAATCGAATTCTTCGCCCAGACCCAACAATTAATCTGGGGCGGGCGTGAGCCGGCGTTGCGGTGCGCATCGACCGTCGGCGCGCTTCGGGCGTTGGTCGCCGCGGGGCGGCTCGCGCCCGACGTGTCCGACGATATGGTTGAGGCGTACGGTTATCTGCGGCGGCTCGAACATCGCTTGCAAATGATCGCGGACGAGCAGACACACAGCCTTCCCGAATCCGGGCGCCAGTTGTCCGAGATCGCGCTCTTCCTAGGCTATCCCGACCGGGACGCGTTCGCCGCCGAGCTTACGGCGGTCCTGAGCCGCGTCGCCCGGCGCTACGCGAGCCTGTTCGAGGACGCGCCATCGCTGGGAACCGAACGGGCGGAGGCGGGAAACCTCGTGTTCACCGGCGGCGATCCCGATCCCAATACGCTTCGGACCATCGAGACGCTGGGATTTCGCAACCCCGGAGCCGTCGATCGCGCGGTCCGCGGATGGCACCACGGTCGCTACCGCGCCACGCGCAGTCAGCGGGCCAGGGAGATCCTGACCGAACTCATGCCCAATTTGCTGACCGCGCTCGCGCGGACCCCCAATGCGGACGATGCGTTTGCGCGATTCGATCGATTCCTCGGCAAGCTGCCGGCAGGCGTCCAGCTCTTTTCGATGTTCCACTCGAAACCCGAGTTGCTCGATCTAGTGGCCGAGATCATCGGCGGCGCGCCGCGCCTAGCCGATCACTTGAGCCGCCATCCGTCGGTGCTCGATTCCGTCCTCGCCGGCGACTTCTTTGATTCTCCGCCGCCGTTGGAGGCCTTGGAGGACGAGCTTGAGCGCATGTTGGACCGCGTCGACGCGATAGAGGAGGCCCTCGACGTGGTTCGGCGTTGGGCCCACGACCGCGGCCTTCAGATCGGCGTTCAATCCTTGAAGGGCCTGCTCGACGCGGGGGCTTCGGGCGAAGCGTGGAGCAACATCGCCGAGGCCATCGTCGGTCGCTTGGTGCCCCGCATCCAGGATCACTTCCAGCGCCGCCACGGGCGCATTCCCGGCGCCGCCATGGCGGTGGTTGCCATGGGCAAGTTCGGTGGCCGAGAGCTTGCGCCCGCTTCGGATCTCGACCTCGTCTTCATTTACGACACGCCCGAGGACACGAATGTCTCCGATGGAGATCGGCCCCTGTCGCCGACCCACTATTTCGCACGCTTAAGCCAGCGCTTGATCAGCGCGATCACGGTCCAGACCGCCGAAGGCAGCCTTTTCGAAGTGGACATGCGACTCCGTCCGTCGGGATATGCAGGCCCGATCGCATCCAGCATCCAGGCCTTCAAAAGCTATTACACGGACAGCGCATGGACGTGGGAGCGAATGGCGCTGACACGCGGGCGCGTCGTCGCCGGACCCGAGGATTTGGGGCGCCGCGTCGAGGCAACGATACGTGACGTGCTCACACCCAAATTTGCGCCGCAACGCCTGCTCGCCGACGTCGCCGAGATGCGTCAGCGCCTCCAAGCCGAGCACGGCACGGACGATTCCTGGAATGTCAAGCACCGGCCGGGCGGCCTGGTCGACGTCGAGTTCATCGCGCAGTATCTCCAACTTCGTTTCGCCCACGCCTCGCCCGACATCCTCAGCCCGAACACCCGAGGCGCGCTTTCACGCCTCAGGGACGCGGGCCACCTTGACGCGGGCGCGGCGGCCGACCTCATCTCCGCCCTCGAACTCTGGCAAACCGTGCAGGGACTGCTCCGCTTGAGCTTAGGGCAGTCTCTTGGTCGGGGGCGCGAAGGCGAGGCCCCGGGCCCTCTTTTCGACGCGCTCGCGAGGGCGACCGGGGTCTCCGATCTGGGGGCGCTGGAGGAAAGGATGCGAACGACGGCCGCCAGCGTCGCGAAGCGCTACGACGAGATCGTCGGCAATCCCTCCGCGGCTTCGCGATAACGTCCGCGGGAAGCAAGCACGGACCGAAAGGAGAACGCATGACGAGCGTCAACGTCGGCGTCGGATCGGGGACCTCGCCCTTGCCACGGACAGCGACGGCAATCTCTCCTTGCGCGAACTCGCGGGCCGAAAGCTCGTCCTCTATTTCTATCCCAAGGACGACACACCCGGCTGCACCAAGGAAGGCATCGCGTTTCGCGACACGGCTTCCCAGTTCGAAGCGGCCGGCGCCACCATCGTCGGTGTTTCACGCGATTCGGCCGCGAAGCACGACAAGTTCAAGGCCAAGTACGGTTTCCCCTTCGCCCTGATCGCGGACACCGACGGCAGGCTCTGCGAGGCGTTCAGCGTCTGGGTCGAAAAGAGCATGTACCGGCGCAAATACATGGGCATCGAGCGTTCGACGTTCTTGATCGACGCGACGGGTTCGGTGCGCCGGGTCTGGCGCAAGGTCAAGGTCCCGGGCCACGCCGAAGACGTGCTCGCGGCCGTACGCGATCTCTAGAGCATCGTCCACGTTCTTCGACTCGAACCCAGGCGCCACCGACCGAGCCGATCGTCTATTACGGCTTGTCCCGAGATCGTCGTCGATTTGAGGGCGGGTCCCTGCCCCGTCTCGTACATCAAGATCCTGCCCGTGGCGCAACTGGCGAGCGAGTCGCAGAAGACCCGTTTGAAGGAGGTCGAGCCACGGGTTCTGCACGGGTTCCGGTCGATCCTGCGCGGGCGCATCACGGGGCGGGGTGAATCGCCCCGAAATCGCCACGATTCATTAACCGTTCGTTCGCCAATTGGCGCTTTCCTGGTTGTGGAACGGGGATTGCTTGGTTTCACCGATTCCGGAACGTGAGGCCATGACCGAGAAGCGCCACTTCGACATCCACGTGCTGTTGCTCGACCCGAACCGCGTCCGGCGCGCCCGGCTCGCGGACGAATTGAAACGATCGGGCATCGCCAAGGTGCGCGAGGCGAGCGACCCGGTCGAAGCGATCGAGGTCATGCGGACAACGCGCATCGACGTTCTGGTGACCGACCAGCGCACCGAACTGGTGCGCTTTCTCAGGGCCAGCCGAGCGCGGCGCATCTCGGAGCTTCCCGTCGTCATGGTCGGCGATCGCCACCGCAAGGCGGACGTCCGCGAGGCCCTGGACGCGGGCGTCGACGAATTCGTGACCGGAGGCGCCGATCCGCGCGCGCTTTGTGACTCGATCGTAAAAGTGGTGCGTTGCGGAAGGCGCTTCGTCGAGGCGGACGATTACTACGGTCCCGATCGCCGGCGCCGCATGGACGGGACTCCGGAAACGGACGAGCCGGGCGATGAGGCGTTGCTTACGAAAGAGGAAATCGAAGCGCTGCTCGGGCGCTGATCACGGGACGGGCTCGGAGTCGCCGTCATCCGTCGCGCCGGTCTCGTCGCGGCGTCGATCGGACTCCTCTCCCTTGACGTTCCGGGCGAGCGCGGCGGCCATGAAGTCGTCGAGATCGCCGTCGAGAACCGCCTGGGTGCCGCTCGTCTCCACGCCGGTCCGCAAGTCCTTGACGAGCTGATAGGGCTGCAACACGTAGGAGCGGATCTGGTGGCCCCAGCCGATATCGGACTTGGCGTCGTGCTGCGCCTGCACCTCCGATTCGCGCTTTCTCAGCTCCGCTTCGTAAAGCCGCGCGCGGAGCATCGCCATAGCGGTCGCGCGGTTGCGGTGCTGGGAGCGGTCGTTCTGGCACTGCACCACGATGCCGCTCGGCAGATGCGTGAGGCGCACGGCGCTGTCGGTGCGGTTGACGTGTTGCCCACCGGCCCCGGACGCGCGGTAGGTGTCCACGCGCAGGTCCTTGTCCTGGATGTCGATGTCGATTTTCTCGTCGATGACCGGATAGACCCCGACCGAGGCGAAACTGGTGTGGCGCCGGGAAGACGAATCGAAAGGAGATATCCTGACCAGGCGGTGGACCCCGCTTTCCGTCTTCAACCATCCATAGGCGTTGCGGCCGAGGACCTTCACGGTCGCAGACTTGACGCCCGCTTCTTCGCCCGCGCTCTCTTCCAACCATTCCAGCTTGTAGCCGTGATTCTCGGCCCAGCGGGTGTACATGCGAAGCAACATGTCGGCCCAGTCCTGGGCCTCGGTCCCGCCGGCGCCGGCGTGCACTTCGACGTAGCTGTCGTTGGCGTCCGCCTCGCCGGAAAGCAGGGTTTCCAACTCGCGGCTCCGGGCTCGAACCTTGAGCGCGCGCAACGCTTCCTCGGTCTCGGCGACGATCTCCGCGTCCCCTTCGGCTTCGCCGAGAGCGAGAAGTTCGATGGCGTCGGAAAGCTCACGCTCGAACGTGTCGATCGCCTCGATACCGTCGGCGAGCCGGGTGCGCTCGCGCATCAGGGCCTGCGCCCGCTCGGGATCGTTCCAGAGATCGGGGCTTTCGGCCCTTGCGTTCAGTGCCTCGAGACGGCGCGTCGCACCATCGTAGTCAAAGATGCCCCCTCAGCAGTTCCAGCGACTGCTTGACCTCTTGGGCGAGGGTGTCGGTTTCTGCGCTCATGAAGGACCCATCGGTTCGCGCCGTGCGGGAGCTTCGCGTTTTAGCCGGAAAGCGATCGACGGTCCAATGGCGCGTCCGGGAGCTATCAATAGAGCCCGCCGGTGCCGGTCGCCGGCGAGCCGTCCGCGCTCAAGCCTTCCAGGACGCGCCCCGGTCCGGCCGGTTGCGAGCCCGGTTTGAAGGCCTCGAGGATCACGTCGTCGTCTCCGGGAAGGGCGAGCTCTCCGGTCCCGGCTCTCACGCGGACCAGCCGTATCCCGGGCGGCACGCGGAAGGGGACCGACGCCGCCTCGGCCAGCGCGTCGGCGAGGAAGTCACGGAAGATGGGCGCGGCGACGCTCGAGCCCGTCTCCCGCGGCCCCAAAGACCGCGGCTTGTCGAACCCCACGAACACGCCGACCGCGAGGTCGGGCGAGAAGCCGATGAACCAGGTGTCAAAGCTGTCGTTGGTGGTCCCGGTCTTGCCTGCGACCGGGCGGCCGACGGTCTTGACACGCCGCCCGGTCCCGCGTTCGACCACGCCCTGAAGCATCGAGACCATCTGGTAGGCGCTGCCCGGATCGGTCACACGCTCACGCGCGTCGGGAATGGCGGGCACCGCTTGGCCGGTCCAAAACGTCGCCCGGCAGTCCACACAGGCTCTGTCGTCGTGGCGAAAGATGGTGCGCCCCTGACGGTCCTGGATGCGGTCGATGAGGGTTGGCGTGATGCGGCGGCCACCGTTCACGAGCATCGCATACGCGGTCGATAAGCGCATGAGCGTCGTCTCTCCGGCCCCCAACGCCATCGACAGCTGCCGGGGCAAATGATCGACGACGCCGAACCGCTCGGCATACGTTGCGACCTTCTCGATGCCGACGGTCTGGGCCAAGCGAACGGTCATTAGGTTGCGTGACTTCTCGACCCCCAGTCGCATCGTGCTGGGGCCGTAGAACCGATCGGTGTAGTTCGCGGGCCGCCATTTGGGCAACCCCGGTCCTTGGTCGATGACGAAGGGCGCGTCGAGAATCAGGGTCACGGGCGTGAATCCCGAATCCAGCGCGGCGAGATAGACGACCGGTTTGAAGGCCGATCCCGGTTGCCGCCACGCCTGGGTCACGCGATTGAACTGGCTGCGCGCGTGGTCGTAACCGCCCGTCATGGCGAGAACCCGGCCGGTGTGGGGATCGAGGGCCACGATCGCACCTTCCACCGCGGGGATCTGACGAAGACCGAAAGTCGCGATCGGATAGAGCGCGCCTTCGGCATTCGCCGTCACTTCTTCGACCGCGACCACGTCGCCCGCGGCGAGGACGTCGGCCGGGCGCTTCACACTCGGGCCCACCTTCTCGCCGTCGAGCCAGGCGCGCGCCCAAGCGAGCTCAGCGGTCGGGATAAAGCCCCCGCTGCCATCCGCAAATCCGATCGTCGCCGCGTCATCCGTAACCTCGAGGACAAGGGCAAGCCGCCACGCCCCGGAATCCGGCGGCGACTCGACGTCGGCGAGCCGCATTCGCCACGTCGCGTCGAGATCGAACCGCGTGATGGGGCCGCGCCAGCCGTGCCGCCGGTCGTAGGTCTCGAGCCCATTGCGCAGCGCCCGATCCGCCATCTCTTGAAGGCGTGGATCAACGGTCGTGCGCACCGAAAGCCCGCCCTTGTACAGCGCGTTTTCGCCGTAGCGCGCAACCAATTCGCGGCGGACCTCTTCGGCGAAGTAATCGGCCTGAACGGCGTCGGTCTCGGCGCCGCGTCGGACCAAAACCGGGAACACCTTCGCGCGCGAGGCCTCTTCGGCGGTGATGTATCCGTCCAGCGTCATGCGATCGAGGACCCAGTCCCGGCGCGTCTTGGCGGCCAGGGGATGACGCCAGGGGTTGTAGTTGTTGGGCGCCTTCGGGAGTGCCGCCAAGTACGCCGCTTCCGCGATCGTCAGCTCGTCGAGCGACTTGTCGAAATAGTTGAGCGCGGCGGCGGCAACGCCGTAAGAACCGGCCCCCAGATAGATCTGGTTCAGATAAAGCTCGAGCAGCCGGTCCTTCGACAAGGCACGCTCCATCCGGAACGCGAGGATGACCTCCTTGATCTTGCGTTCCCACGAAAGCTCGTTGCTCAACAGGAAGTTCTTGGCCACCTGTTGGGTGATGGTGGACGCGCCCACCAGGCGGCGCTCGGTGCCCAAGTTCCTGAGGTTCGTGAGGGCCGCGCGCACGACGCCTAGGAAATCGATGCCCTGATGGCGATAGAACTTCTTGTCCTCGGCCGAAAGGACCGCCTGAACGACGCGGCGCGGCATGGCGTTGACCGGCACGAATACCCGCTTTTCGATCGCGTATTCGGCGAGCAGCCGCCCGTCGCCGGCGTGCACGCGCGACGTAACCGGGGGTTCGTAGTCGGCGAGCTGGTGGTAGTCCGGCAAGCCTCGGCCGAATTCGTAAAACACGTAGACGACACCGCCCGCGACCACGAGGGCGGTGATAACGAACATGCCGAACAGAAATGCGAGGGCCCTGAGCATCGCTTCAACGATTGCACGGTTCCGCGAGTGTGCGGCGTGGCAAGAGCGTTAGCAACAAATTGTGACCAGTTTGTGTCCGCGAAGGCGTCGAGGACCTCGGGCCCAGCGTCACTCGCCGGTTCGAAGATTCGGCCGGCTCGCCTCTTCGATCCGGGCGAAATAGCCCTCGACGGCGCGGGTGATCGCGCGGACCAGGGTGGCGCGGTATTGCGGCTTCTTCAACGCCGCCTCGTCCTTTTTATTGGACAGGAACCCCAGTTCCACGAGCACCGAGGGGACATCGGGCGCTTTGAGGACGACGAAGCCCGCGAACCGGTGGGTGTTGCGCAGCATGCGCGTTTCTCGCGCGAGCTCGCGCACGAGACGCCCCGCGAATTCCACCGATTGATTCATGGTCTCGCGTTGCGCGAGGTCGATCAGGATGTTGGTGACCTCGGCGGTCTCGCCGCTCAGGTCGATCCCGGCAATCAGGTCGGCCTTGTTTTCTCGTTGCGCAATTTCGGCGGCCTCCTTGTCCGACGCATTCTCGGAAAGGGTGTAGACGGATAGACCGCGGACATCGCGGTCACGGATGGAATCGGCGTGGATGGAGATGAAAAGCTCGGCGTCCGCCTTCCGCGCGGCGGCGATGCGCTCGCGCAGCGGAATAAAGATGTCACGATCACGGGTGAGCACGACCCGGTAGCGGCCCGTCTCCTCAAGCGCCTCCATCAAGGTGCGCGTCGTCGCCAGCGTGATGTGCTTTTCGAACATGCGGGTCGTCCCGACGGCGCCTGGATCGACGCCGCCGTGTCCCGGGTCGAGGGCGACGATTCTCTTCTTGACGTTGCGTTCGGGCTTTCTCGGCGGCGGTGCGAACGGTAGCGCGACCACGGCCGGAACCGCGTTCGCGTTCTCCGAGACGGCGGAATCCGGTTCCTGAATCCCGGTTGCCTGCGGAACCTGGGCGCGAATGCTGGCGAGCATGGCGTCACGGTTGGTCGGCGTCATGTCGAGCACGAGTCGAAAACCCGCCTGGCCGTCGGGCTGCATCAGGAAGACCTGATTGACAATGGCCGGCGCGCTTGCGTCCATCACCAGACGGGACTGACCGGGTTTGAACAGGCCGTATCGAAGGCTTTTGAGAAGGCCGGTCTCACGGGGCAAGGGGCGCTGGGGAAGTCGCCACCCGACCTCGGCAAGGTCGATCACCACACGATACGGATCGACGAGCGTGAAGACGTGGAATTCGACCCGATCGGTCATGTCGAGGACGAGGCGCGTGACGCCGTCGTGCGCGCCCGCGCGCACGTCGGTAACGACGGTCTTGGCCGCCGCAATCGCGCACGCGCCGCCGATGGCAAACGCGGCCATCATTACGACGCTCGCCCACAACGCCGACCGGAGCCGCTCCAGACCTGGAATCACGCGCGGCATCGCCCCATATAGTGTGCAACTCCGTCGCCGGGCCCAGATATACCGTTATTCGAGCGCCCGCCACAATCTACATGCGGCCGCGCGCAATCGGCTATCCCGGGCGGCGAAGCGGTGCGGCCCCGGAAACCAGGGGTCGCAAACAAGAGGATTGTCGAGAAAAAATCCTACCGTTATGTTAACGGCGAATTGGCCGCGTCCGGTCGGAAGCGAAGCAACCCGCAACTGAGGGTAGCAGCTTCCGCCGTCGCGGCAACGGTAAGGTCGACGAAAAACGCGAATTACGTGCCGACCTTACGCCTTCATCGGACTTGAGGTCTTCCCATGCCGGATAGAGCAGCGTGCATCAAGTCGGCTCGCCCCGCACCCGCGATGGCGAGCCGCGGATCGTTCGCACGCGCCGCCGGCCACTCGCGAGAACATTTCCGGTGCGCCTCGCGGCCTATGCGGAGGCGGGTATCGGGATATTGGAGATTCGAAATACATGCCCACCAAACTATTGCTCATCGACGCCGCCCACCCGGAAGAGATTCGGGTGGCGGTCGTCAGCGGAAACCGACTGGAACAATTTGACGTCGAGGTTGCGTCCCGAAGACAGCTCAAAGGCAACATCTACCTTGCCAAAGTGATGAGGGTCGAGCCGTCGCTGCAGGCGGCGTTCGTCGATTACGGCGGAAACCGCCATGGCTTTCTGGCTTTCAACGAAATCCACCCCGACTATTACCAGATCCCCGTCGCCGACCGCGAAGCGCTGGTAGCCGAGCAGGCGGCGGCGGAACGCGTCGACGACGACGGTGCGGACGGAGACGGCGCGACCACAGCGCAGGGACTCGAAACCGTCGGCGGCGGCGACACGGCGGAAGAAGCCGAAACGCGGCGCCCGCGCCCGTCGCCGCGATCGTATCGGATCCAGGAAGTCGTCAAGGCACGCCAGATCCTGCTCGTCCAGGTGGTCAAGGAGGAGCGTGGCAACAAGGGTGCCGCCTTGACCACGTATTTGTCCCTCGCCGGCCGCTATTGCGTTCTGATGCCGAACACGGCCCGCGGCGGCGGCATTTCCCGGAGGATCACCAACAGCGCCGCCCGAAAGCGCCTCAAGTCCGTGCTGACCGGCCTCGACATTCCGTCCGGCTTGGGGGTGATCGTGCGCACGGCCGGCGCCGAACGCAGCAAGACCGAAATCAAGCGCGACTACGATTACCTCTTGCGCCAATGGGATACCGTACGCGAACTGACGCTCAAGTCGATCGCGCCGACCCTGGTCCACGAAGAAGCGAATCTCATCAAGCGCACCATCCGCGATCTTTATTCGCGCGATATCGAAGAGGTCATCGTCGACGGCGAGGAAGCCTACCGTAACGCCAAGACCTTCATGAGGCTCTTGACGCCGAGCCACGCAAAACGCGTGCGGCCGTGGTCGAACGACGGAATGCCCTTGTTCCGGCACTACCAGATCGAGGATCAGATCGAGGCCACCCACGCGCCCGAGGTCAAGCTTCGTTCGGGCGGCTACATCCACATCAGCCCCACCGAGGCCCTGATCGCCATCGACGTGAACTCGGGTCGCGCCACCCGCGAGCGCAACATCGAGGAAACCGCCCTGCGCACGAACCTGGAGGCAGGAGACGAAATCGCCCGGCAGTTGCGGCTCCGCGATCTCGCCGGTCTCATCGTCATCGACTTCATCGACATGGAGCGATCGCGCAACCGGGTCCAGGTGGAGCGCGCGCTAAAGGAGGCCATGCACCAAGATCGCGCCCGCATCCAGTTGGGGCGGATCAGCCCGTTCGGCCTTCTCGAGTTGTCTCGTCAGCGACTGCGCCCGAGCTTGCTCGAGACCACTTTCGAGACGTGCCCCTATTGCGCGGGAACCGGTGTCCGGCCTTCGGTCGAATTGACGACGTTGAACGTCCTTCGCGCCATCGAGGAGGAAGGCATCGCCAAAAAGGCCGAAGCGATCGCAGTTCACGTCTCGCCGCAAGTGGCGTTCTACATCCTCAATCACAAGCGCACGAGCTTGGACGCGCTGTCGACGCGTTACGGCCTGTCGGCCCAATTCATCGCCGACGATTCGCTGGAACCGCCGGATTACACGATCAAGCGAACCGCTACGGTCTCGGGGAACGGCGCGGGCGAACGTGCGACCGAGGAAGAAGCGGCCGGCGACGAGGACACGAAACGGCGCCGGCGCCGTAAACCGCGGCGGCGCAATAGGGGCAACGGAGAAGCGAGCGTGGCCGACGCCGAGACGGCGGCCGAAGCCGACGGCGATACGTCGACGGCCGGCGATGAGTCGTCGGTAAGCGAAGCAGCGACCCCCATGGCCGTGAACGAAGCCGAAACCATCGCCGAGGACGGCGCCGAGCCGGAGACCCGCACCAAACGCCGCCGCCGCGGCAGGCGCGGCGGCGGCGGTCAGTCGCGAAGGGATGCTAAGACCACCGCCGAGACGACGGCCACGGACGTTGCCCTCGACGAGGCCACCGCACGGGCCCAGCCCGAGAACGAGGACGGTCTCGAGGCGAGCGAGAAACCCAAGACCCCGCGTCGCCGCTCACGCCCGACGGGCCGGCGCTCGAAGGCCCGCGAACGGACCCCTGAAGAGCCCGCGCCGGAGAGCGCGCCCGATTCGCCGCCGCCTTCTCTCGGCCAAGACGGACGCGACGGGGAATCCGGGCTTCCGCCCGCCCCCACAGCTGACTCCGACATCGCGCCGGTGGACGAAGGACGGCCGTCCACCATCGAACAGCCCCTTTCCGGCGTGCCCGATTTCGAAACCGCCGGCCCCGGCGTTACGTCATCGTCGGAACCGAACGCGCCGAAGCAGACCGAATCCGCCAAGACGATCCCGGTCGCGCTCGGCGCGGCCGATCGCGCGGAGGCCGGGTCCCGGACCCAAAAGAGCTGGTGGCGGCGACTGACGGAGTAGGCTCGCACTCCCGAAAGTTGCTTCGCGCGGCTCGCTGAGTTCAGATGCTCGCGCCGTCAGGCCAACCAATCTTGAAGGCGGGCGGCCGCTTCGGCAACCTCGTCGGTGGCGCCTGAAAACGAGAACCGGACGAACCGGTGTCCGCGTGCGGGGTCGAAATCGGCGCCCGGCGTCGTCGCGACGCCCGTCTCGGCCAGCATCCGGCGACAGAACGCGTGGCTGTCGTTGGTCATATCGCCAACATCGGCGTAAAGGTAGAACGCACCATCCGCGGACGCGAGACGGGAGAATCCCGCCTTGGGCAACGCGTCCAGCAGCAGTGCGCGATTGCGTCCGTAACGGCTTACGTGTGCCTCGAGTTCATCTTTGCAGTCGAACGCCGCGACAGCGGCGATTTGAGACAACGTCGGCGGCGATATGAACAGGTTCTGGGCGAGGCACTCCACGGGTCGCGTCAGATCGGGCGGGACGACCATCCAGCCCAGTCGCCACCCGGTCATCGAGAAATACTTTGAGAAGCTGTTCACGACGACGGCGTCCGCGGTGAAAGCGAGCGCCGTCTCTGCGGGCACACCGTAGGTGATGCCGTGGTAAATCTCATCCGACACGAACCGGATGTCCCGATCCGCACAATAGCGGACCAACGCTGCCAGTTCGTCACGGCCGACCATCGTGCCCGTCGGGTTCGAAGGGCTGGCGACGATTAGGCCGTCGATCGCGCCACCCGCGCGATCGAGGATTTCCGGGGTCGGCTGAAAATTGCTATCGGCCTCCACCTCGAGGCCGACGACCTCAACACCCAAGGCTTCGAGGATATTGCGGTAGGCCGGATATCCGGGACAGGCGAGGGCAACCCGGTCGCCCGCGTCAAATGCGCTCAGGAATGCAAGCACGAAGGCGCCCGATGAACCGGTAGTAGCAACGATCCGGTCCGGATCCACGTCGACACCGTAGGTCCCGGCGTAATGCCGAGAGATGCTTTCGCGGAGGTCCGTGACGCCGAGAGCGTCCGTGTAACCCAATCGGTCGCTCACGAGCGCCGACTTCGCCGCCTCCAACACGCCGGCGGGCGCGCCAGTTCCAGGCTGTCCCACCTCGAGGTGCAGGACATGGATCCCCTTTTGCGCCTGCTCATTCGCGGACCGCATGACGTCCATGACCATGAACGGCGAGATCCGCCCGCGATCGGCGACTTTCAGGACCATGGTGTTTCCCGGGTGGGCGAGGCCACGTCCAGCCCGCTCACTGATCGGCGCCGACGGCGAGCCCCACCCCGCGCGGATCGGCGCGGAAGGAACAACTGGCCGAGTTCGGCGGCAGGCCATTGGGACAATACGCCGCGTTGACCCGTCCCAAAGTCTCCGTCGGGGCAATATGGTGGCCCCGCGCCGTCATGGCGTTCAGCCGCTCGGGATCGAAACCGGGCTCGTAGTACACGAGGTCGGGATCGCCGCCGTGATGAAGCCGCTTGGCGGCAATGGCATCCTCGAGCGACCTGTTCTCGACAAGGGCGCCGAGCGCGACGTTCATCATCGCCGTGGGTGCGACCGCCCCGCCCGACGCGGCCGCGGCGAAACGGAACGATCCGTTGTGCCGGTTCATCACGATCATGGGACCGAGCGATTCGGGCCCCCGGCCGCGGTCGTCGGGGGCCATGGCAAGAAGAATACCGGTTCCCGGCGCGATTCGCCCGGTCCCGAAAAGGTTGTTCATGGTGAGCGCGCAGGCGACGGCGGAACCGTACCGATCGACGGTGACGAAGGTCGTAGCAGCTGGGTTTTCCAACCGTCGGACGGGCGCGGGTCGCAGGGTGCTGGCGGGAACATGCCGATCGCGCTGAACGGTCTGCCACAGCCTCGCGATCCGTTCCTCGGAAACGAGCGCCGATGCGGCGGCCGGCTCGCTCTCGGCGTTCGTGTCGAGCCAAGTTTCGCGGTCCGCGAAAGCGCGGAGAAAGGCTTCCGCCAGCAGATGGGCGCGCTCGCCGTCGGTGGCGTCCTCATAGTCGTCGTCACGCGTCAGCATCGTCGAAACCTGTGCCGCGACCACCCCTGCCGCGGCCGGCGGCGGCGAGAAATGGGCGAGGTCATTTCCGAATTCGATGGCGAGCGTAGGGCGCCACTTGGGGACGTAGCCTCGCAGATCGTCCACCTCCAGCTTTCCGCCGGCGTCGGCGACCGCCGCTACGATGGTTCGTGTGAACTGGCCGGCATAGAAGTCTCCGGGCCCGAGCGCCCTGAGTCGCGCAAGCACGTTCGCGAGTTCAAATTGCGTGATGAAGTCTCCCTCCGCCAGCATCTGCACGCTCCCGGGCCGGGTCTTCGATTCGCGCGTGAAGACTCGCCGCGCGGCGCTGTCCGCCGCCAGCGCAGTGCCAACCTTGGCCAAATCGAACGCCAGTGCGCGTGACACCGGCGTTCCGAACCGAGCGAGGTTTTCGGCCCCGGCCAGGATCTGCGACCAGCGGACCGAGCCGTATCGGGAATGCAAAGCGAAGAACCCGCGCGGGTTCCCGGGAATCGCCGTCGGTCGGGATGCGCCTGACGGACCCCCTTTCGGGGCGCCGGGCAGAAACTCCAGCGCTTCGACGGTTTCGGTGATGGCGTCGTGGACCACGCACACGCCGCCGCCGCCCAGGCTCGCCGACGAAGGCAGTGTCACCGACAGAGAAAAATAGACCGCCGTCGCGGCGTCGGCGGCGTTCCCCCCGGACGCGAGAACGTCGCGGCCAACGAGAGCGGCGCGCGGCTCGTCGGCGACAACGCCGCCCAGAAACCCCTCGACGATAGGAAACGTCTGCGTCGTTGCGTCGTCTTCGCCGGCGCAACCGACAAGCGCAAGCGCAAGCGCCACGAGCGCGAGCGCGAATTGACGGCCGTTCGGGCGAACACTACCTTCAATGCGTGCGCCCGGATTGAGAAACCTGTTGAAACGCATGTCCTCGCCGCTTGGTCTCGCAGTGTTCCTTGCCGTCCTCATCCTCGGGCCGGCCGGTGCGGCGGCGCAAAAGATGACGTACATCCGCGACGCCGAAATTGAAGGTATCATCAAGACGTTTTCTGAGCCGCTTTTTCTGGCGGCGGGTGTGGAGCCTTCGGCGGTCGAAATCTACATTGTCAACAACCGCATGCTCAACGCCTTCGTCGCCGGCGGCCAGAACTTGTTCGTCACCACCGGCCTTCTCGCGACCGTCGAAGACCCCGACCAGTTGATTGGCGTCATCGCCCACGAGACCGGCCATCTCGCCGGCGGGCATCTCGTCCGCACGAGCGAGATGATGCGCGACACGGCCAAGCGCTCCATGATCTCGGCCTTGCTCGGAACTGCGGCGGCGATCGGGACCGGCCGGGGTGACGTGGGCGCCGCAATCGCGCTCGGCGGTCAGTCTATGGGCCTCCGGTCCTTCCTCCAGTACAGCCGAACCCAGGAGTCGGCGGCCGACCAGGCAGCCCTGCGCCTTCTCGACGCCACCGGCCAGTCGGCGGGCGGAATGCTGGACTTTCTCGATATCCTGAGCGGGCAAGAGCTGCTGTCCGCAAGGAACCAGGATGTGTACGTGCGCACCCACCCGCTGACCGAGCAGCGCATGGACGTCGTGCGCGAGCACGTCCGGCGTTCGCCCCACACCGACAAGCCCCCGAAGATCGGGTTCGTCGCCCTTCACGGGCGTGTGCGGGCCAAGCTGCGCGCGTTCATGAACCCGCCGTCGCAGACGCTCCGCGAATACGCGGCCTCGGATGCGAGCATCCCTGCCCGCTACGCGCGCGCGATCGCGTATTACCGCGAGCCCGATCTCGACCAGGCGCTCGCGCTCGTCGACGGCCTGATCGCCGAGAGCCCGGCGGACCCCTTCTTCCACGAACTCAAGGGCCAGATCCTGTTCGAGAACGGCCACGTCAAAGAAGCGCTCGAGCCTTACCGGACAGCCGTGGGCCTTTTCCCCGGGTCCAACCTGCTCCGCCTCGGGCTCGCCCGCGCGCAGCTCGAATCGGCCTCGCCCGAGCTGCTGAAACCAGCCATCGGTAACCTGCGGGCGGCGCTGTCGGAGAGCCCCGACAACCCATTCATGTGGCGCCAACTCGCGATCGCCTACGGCCGTGACGGACAGGCGGCGATGAGCTATCTGGCGCTTGCGGAAGAAGCCTTGCTCCACGGGAAGGGGCGCGAGGCTTTGTATCAAGCGGAACGCGCGAAAAGGGAACTCGCCACCGGATCGTCGGCCTGGCTGCAGGCAGAGGACATCGCGCAGGCCGCGAAAGCACGCGAGGACTGAGCCCGGATATGACCGCGAGGATGCTCGCGACGGCAATCATGGTCATGGCCGTCGCCGGATGCGCGATACCGCGCGCGAGCTTCAATCCCGATGGAGGCGCCAGCGTCGATCCCGAGGGGCGCCTTTCGATCCTTGGGCCGGACCCCGGGTTCTCGGTCTCGTCCCTGCCAGGCGATTGGGTGATCGCGGGGAACGCGGAAGTTGCCCGGCGGAACACCACGCTCGTCCACCACCAAGGGGTTCCGGCGCTACGTGTCGACAACGGCGAAACGGTTTTCGTCGTTGCCCGGCGCACGGACGTGAATCTTCTGGCAAGCCCGTTCCTCAGCTGGTCGTGGCAAGTGGAGCCGCACGCGGGAAACGTGCATCCGGTCCGTCTCGTGGTTGGGTTCCACGGTGGTGATCCCAAATCACGAAGCTGGGGCGCCCAACCGTTTGCGTGGCTGGGTCGGGATCTCCCGCCGAATGACCGGATGATTTCGCTCGTCTGGGGCGAGTCCGCGCTCCGACGGGGCGCCATCGACCCGCCGTCCGAGGCCGGTCGCGCCGCGCGCTACACGTTACGGGGCGGGATCGAGAATACCGGCACGTGGTGGCTCGAAACGGTGGATATTTCCGGGATCTATGCGCGAATCTGGCCGGCAGACGATCTGGCGGCGGCGCGGATCGCGTTCATCGGGATCTCGGCCGCCGGCGACGGCGACAAGGGTGCCGCCTTCATTTCGGGTATCCTGGTCTCGCGCTGAGTCCGGCCCGCGCCATCAAAACCTCGTGATTTCCGTGAATTAGGTCGGGTTCGGGCCTTGTATCGGGCGGAGCGGTATTCCATCATTCGCGAAGAGGCGCAACGGGAACCAAGGAAGATCGATTTGCCGCCGCGCATCACTTTCGCCATCTCGAGCGCAGTCGTTGCCGTGATCGCGGTCTCGGCCCTTGTGGTCGCGCTCATCGCGCTTCCCGTGGACAGGGATGAGGTCGAGACGCTGGTACGCGACTACCTGCGTGATCATCCGGAGGCGGTTGTCGAGGCGATTCGCCAGTTCCAGACGAACGAAGAAGCGGTTCGCCGTGAGCGCACCGAGGGCTTGCTGAGTACGCTTCGCCCGCAGGTGGAGAGGGATCCGACCTCACCCGTGGGCGGCAATCCGAACGGCAATGTCACCTTGGTCGAGTTCTTCGATTACGCCTGCGGCTTCTGCAAGCAGGTCTTTCCCACGGTCATGGAACTTATCAAGAACGACGGCAACATCCGTTACGTGTTCAAGGAATACCCGATCCTGACGCCGCAATCGGTCGTCGCCGCGCGGGCAGCGCTGGCGGCGTGGGCGATGGACAAGGGCGCATACGGTCCCTTCCATAGCGCGTTAATGTCTGCGCGCGGCGATTTGACCGAGGATAAGATCTTCCGTTTTGCGTCCGAAAGTGGCCTCGACGTCGAGGCTCTGCGCCGGCGCATGGCCGACACCGATATCGAAGACGCGCTCGTCAGAAATTTCACGCTCGCCGAAGAGCTCGGCATCAACGGGACGCCGGCCTTCGTTATCGGCCGCAATCTTGTGCCCGGCGCCGCAGACGCCGAAACACTGAAGCAGCTCGTGCTGGCGACCCGCGAGGAGTGCCAGAAAGCGGGAACATGCTGATTCGCACCGCCCGGGCGCAAGGTACGATCCTCAGCGCATCGGCAACAACGTGAACCGGTACCGTCCGCCCGCGGCGACCAGCAACAAAACGTCCTTTCTTCCCTGGCTCTTTGCGTCTGTGATCGCGTTGAGCACGTGTTCCGGAAGCCAAACGTCTTTTTGATTGACCTGCACGATGACGTCGCCGCGCTGAAGGCCAACGCCTTCGGCCCGTTCCGGATCGACCAAAGAGACCAAGACCCCGACTGTCCCCCACGGCAACTGGAAGGCGTCGCGCACTTTGGGCGTCACCGTGGCCAGCGTCAGGCCAAGCTCGCCCACCTCGGCGAAGGCATCCTCGGAAACGCGCCAGGTCTCCGGCTGCGTTCCCGTCTCGAGCGTGAGCGCTACTCGTCGGCCCGCGCGTAGAACCACGACGTCGACCGCGTCGCCGGCTCCGATCCCGACGACCGTGGCGATCAGGTCCTGGAACCGCGCGATGTCCTTGCCCGCGAACGAAAGGATGATGTCGCCGCGAAGGAACCCAGCCTTGCTGGCCGATCCGTCCGAGGCCACGTTCGAGACCATCGCTCCGTCCTCTCGATCCAGTCCCAGCGCGGCCGCCACCTCGGCGTTGATTCCTTGGATCTGGAGCCCCACGAACGCGGCCTCCGCCGCCGACGCGCCGGGCGGACCACCGAGGGCCAGAACCAGGGCGGCGAACACGAAGGTTA
The DNA here is from genome assembly GCA_030754475.1 of Rhodospirillales bacterium. Taxonomy (GTDB): domain Bacteria; phylum Pseudomonadota; class Alphaproteobacteria; order Rhodospirillales; family JASLLV01; genus JASLLV01. The sequence goes on along the minus strand of JASMAE010000185.1, from coordinate 5,039 downwards.
TCGGGAATGCGATGCTACGTAACATGTCTCACCACGCGCGTTCGGAAGCACGCTTGCGAAGGCGCGCGATCTTAGCAGCCACTGTTTCGCCTGTCACAGCCGGGCCGAAAAGGACCCCGACCGCCGATCCCGACCTTGCGCGCCGGCGACGGCGGGGATATCCAGACGTGCGTGGTGATCGGATCGAGGCATGCCGGAATGCGGATACTCAGCGTCTTCGGAACGCGGCCCGAAGCCATCAAGATGGCGCCCGTGGTCAAGGCGCTCGCGGACGAGCCGCGCTTGGACGCGCGCGTGTGCGTGAGCGCGCAACACCGGGACATGCTGGACCAGGTGCTCACGCTGTTCGCGATTCGCCCCGATTACGATCTCGACATCATGGAAAGCGACCAGGACCTGACCCATGTGACGGCGGCGGTTCTGGAAGGACTCAAGCACGTGATAGAGGACTTCGGGCCCGCGCGCGTCCTCGTCCATGGCGACACGACGACGACGCTCGCGGCAACGCTGGCCGCGTTCTACGCCAAGATTCCCGTCGGGCACGTCGAGGCAGGCTTGCGCTCGGGGGACATGCGGGCACCGTGGCCCGAGGAAATGAACCGCAGGTTGACCGACGCGATCGCCGATCAGCACTTCGCGCCCACGAAATCGGCGGCAAGGAACCTGAAACGCGAGCACCTGCCCCGCGGGCGGATCATCGTCACCGGCAATACGGTGATCGACGCGCTGTTTCACGTCGTCGCCAGGATTGACGCCGATCCCGAGATTCGGAGCGCGCTGGAGCGGCGCTTCGCGTTTCTCGACGGCGGCAGCGGTACGCGCGCACGGCGACTTGTCCTGGTCACCGGCCATCGACGGGAGAACTTCGGACCCGGTTTCGAAGGAATCTGCCGCGCGCTCGCGCGGATCGCCGGCCGCGGCGACGTGGACGTGGTGTATCCGGTTCACCGCAACCCCAACGTCCGCGAACCGGCTTGGCGGCTGCTCGCCGACAAAGCCGGCGTGCACTTGATCGAGCCCGTGGAATACCTTCCCTTCGTGTACCTGATGCGCGCCGCGCACGTTATCATCACCGATTCCGGCGGCATCCAGGAGGAGGCGCCGTCGCTCGGCAAACCGGTGCTCGTCATGCGCGACGTCACGGAGCGACCCGAAGCAGTGGAGGCCGGAACCGTGCGGCTGGTGGGCACTGACGCGGAAACTATCGTCGGCGAGTGTGAACGCCTGCTCGACGACGAGGCGGCATACGCCGATATGAGCCGCGCCCACAACCCGTATGGGGACGGCACGGCCAGCCGTCGTATAGTGAAGGAGATCGTTCGTGACGCCGGGCTTTGAACGGGTGTGCGTGATCGGACTCGGCTACGTCGGCTTGCCGACGGCGGCGATCCTGGCCAACCGCGGCTTTCACGTCCTCGGCGTCGACGTGAACGCCAAGACCGTCTCGATGGTGAGCGAGGGAAGCGTCCACTTCACCGAACCCGACCTCGACGTGATGGTGCGGGGTGCGGTTGCGGCCGGCCGCTTGCGGGCAGCCGCCGCCACCGAGCACGCCGACGTGTTCCTCGTCACCGTGCCGACGCCGTTCACCGCGGACAAAAAGCCGGACCTCTCGTTTCTGAGATCGGCGGCGCAATCGATCGCGCCGGTACTCGACGACGGCAACCTGATCGTCATTGAATCCACCTCGCCCGTCGGAACCACGCAGGCGTTCTCCGAATGGCTCGCCGAGCTGCGCCCCGACCTCTCACTTCCCCATCGCGACGGCGAGGATGCGCAAATTCACTTGGCCCACAGCCCCGAGAGGGTCCTTCCCGGACGAATCCTGGTCGAACTCGTCCAGAACGACCGGGTCATCGGCGGCCTCAGCGCGCGGTGCGCGCGTCGCGCGGCCGCGTTTTACGAAACCTTCATCAACGGCGAGTGCCTGCTGACCGATGCGCGGACCGCGGAGCTGGTGAAGCTGGTCGAGAATTCGTACCGCGACGCCAATATCGCGTTCGCGAACGAGGTCTCCATTATCTGCGACCGCCTCGGTATCGACGCCTGGGAGGTGCTGCGGCTCGCGAACCGCCACCCGCGGGTCGACATCCTGAAACCCGGACCCGGAGTCGGCGGCCACTGTATCGCCGTCGATCCTTGGTTCATCATCGACTCGGCGCCAGACGAGAGCGTTCTCATCCGCGCCGCGCGGCGCGTCAACGACGCGATGCCCGTGCACGTGGTCGCAAAGGTCCGCGAGGCCGCAGAGCGCTTCAAATCGCCCTGCATCGCCTGCCTCGGGCTGTCGTACAAGGCGGACATCGAGGACGCCCGCGAGAGCCCGGCTCTGCGGATCGTCGAGACACTGGCCCGAGAGGGCGTCGGTAAGATCCTCGTCGTCGAGCCCCATGCCGGCGGGCTTCCGGCGCCGCTCGACGCCGTTCCCGGCGTCACGAAAGCCGATCTCGACGCGGCGCTCGATGCCGCCGACGTCGTCGTCCTTCTCGTTGACCACCGGGCGTTCGCCGGCATAGACCGCTCGCGCTTGGACGGCAAAGCGGTGATCGACACCCGAGGTCTTTGGCGGTGACACTCGGCGCCGGCGCCGGCGCGCCGATTTCGGATTCGTCGCCGACAACGTTGCATCTCGGCGTCTCGTTGGCGCTCTGCGGCGGCCTTTGGCTGGTCCTGGTCGCGACGGGCCTCCTCACGCGGCCCCTCATGCCCATCGACGAGACCCGCTACGTTAGCGTCGCCTGGGAGATGTGGGTCGGCGGCGATGCCCTCGTTCCTCACCTGAACGGAGAGGCTTACGGGCACAAACCCCCGCTTCTTTTCTGGCTGATCAACCTCGTGTGGGCCGTCTTCGGCGTGAGCGAGATGGCGGCCAGAGTGGTGGCGCCGATGTTCGCGCTCGGGTGCCTGTTCCTCACCGGCGCCCTCGCCCGGCGCTTGTGGCCGGACCACGAGGATGTTGCGTTCGCGGCCCCGATGATCTTGATCGGCGTGATCTTCTGGGGAACGGTGGCCACGCTGACCCTGTTCGACATGTTGCTCGCTTTCTTCACCCTCGCTTGCATGATCGGCCTTGTGGAGGCCAAAGGCCGACGAGACACGCGCGGATGGCTCCTTTTCGCCGTCGCCTTTGGGCTCGGCGTCCTGGCCAAGGGACCGGTGATCGCGGTCCACGTCCTTCCGGTCGCGCTCGCGGCGCCGCTTTGGGCGGGCGGTTCCGGTACGCGATCCTGGTCGGCATGGTACGCCGGCCTCGCGGTGGCGACCGTGGCAGGAGCGGCGATCGCGTTGGCGTGGGCGTTGCCCGCCGCCGTCGTTGGCGGCGGCGACTACGGCCGGGAGATCTTGTGGAACCAGACGGCCGTGCGAATCGCCGAGCCGTTCGGCCACGCCCGGCCCTGGTGGCTCTACATCGCGGCGATGCCGGTGCTGTTTCTTCCCTGGAGCGCGTGGCCGCCTCTTTGGCGCGCCCTGGGCTCGGCGCGGGCGCTGATCGGCGATCGCGGGGCGAGGTTCTGCGTCCTCTGGTTCGTCTTCGCCGTCGTCGGGCTTTCTTTCATTGGCGTTCGTCAACCCCACTACCTGATTCCCAGCATGCCAGCGGGTGCCATGCTCGCCGCCTTCGCATTATCGAACGCCGCGCCCGCCGGGCGCGCCATCGATTGGTTCGTGGTGGGACCGGTATTCGCGGTCTTCGTTGCGGGGTCGATCGCGCTTCTGGTCCTGCAGGCATGGCCCGAGCGGACCGATTCGGCGGAGTGGATCAATGACATCGATCCGCTTGCCGCGTTGCCCGTCGCCTTGGCCGCGCTCGTGATCGCGAGCGTTCGTTTAACCCGCTGGCGGTTGGGCGTCGTCCGCTTGGCGGTGGCCTCGGTTCTCGTCGTCGTCGCCGGGCACGTGGCCTTGCGCCCCCATCTCGGCGCGGCGTTCGACCTCGAGCCCCTGGCCCGTCACATCGCCGGCGCCCAGAACCAAGGGTCCTTGGTCGCGAACGTCCACAGATACCACGGTCAATATCAGTTTCTCGGCCGTCTCGGCGAGCCGCTCGCGGTGACCTGGCAGCACGAAGCGCGGCAATGGGCCGAGGCCCATCCCGACGCGAAGATGATCGTCAGCCACAGGGCGTTGCCGGACGATTCGGTGCCCGAGTTCGCGCAGCGCTTTCGCGGACGCATCGTTGCCGTGTGGGACGCACGTGACGTGGCAAATAGCGATCTGATCGTGATTCCCTAGCCGCCGCGGTCGCCGCGCGCGCACTCCTTCAGAACGTCGGCCGTCCGCAGCGCCGTCTCCTCCCACGAGAACCGGGATGCGCGTTCCAGCGCGCGCGCGCCGAGCCGCCGGCCCAAGGGGGCGTCGTCGAGGACGCGCGCGATCGCCCGCCCGATCGCATCCGGATCGCGCGGATCGACGAGCAGCGCGGCCTCGCCCAGAATCTCCGGCATCGCCGCGCATCCGGCGCTCACGATCGGGGCGCCGCTGGCCATGGCCTCGACGAGCGGATTGCCGAAGGTCTCGACGAGGGAGGGAAAGACGAAGACGCCGCACCGGCGGTAAAGCTCGGCGAGGCGGGGGCCTGAGACCCGCCCCAAGAACTCGACATTCGCCTCGAGGCCGCGCACGGCGACGATGTCGTGGAGCCGATTCGCGTAGTCCTCGTCGACCGGGGCGCCCGCGATCTTGAGGCGGATACGGGGAAACCGAGCCCGCAATGAATCCACCGCGTAGAGCAATCCGTGCAGGTTTTTCTGGATGTAGAGATCGGCCACCGCGAGAAGGGTGCCGTCGCGCGATTCGTTCCGCCGCGGGGGCGCGAACGAGGGAGAAACCCCGTGGTGGATAACCGTGATCTTGTCTTCGGCGAGACCGGGGAAGCGTCGAACCACGTCGCGGCGCGCGTAGTTCGAAACCGCGATGGCGCGGGGACAGCGCAAGAGCGAAACCCAGGTTGCGAGCGCGAGCGCGAGCCAGTAGAGCCGCTTGGCCGGCCGCCTCTCGGTCGCTCCCACCGCCAGGGCGTTGCGCACCACCACGACCGG
>JASMAE010000184.1 GCA_030754475.1 Rhodospirillales bacterium | reverse complement strand
GGTTTGGCAGAATCGCCGGTACGCCTTGGGGTTCCTTGGGCGTGAATTGCCTCGAAAATGCCAAAGGCCTTTGACACTCAGGGGAATCGAGAAACTGGTGGGGAAGCTCCGGCTCCGAGTGGGGCTAGAGCGCTATTCACTGATGTGGAATCGCATCAGCCCGCACGCCGGCCCAGCCACCCGCGGCATCGTAAGATAAGGGCGGCCGGGCGGGGGTGCGGGCTGGTTCCGTCTTAAAACGGACAACGCGCCAGTCCCCATCGTGTCCGAAGATCGAGGCGTCCGCGCGCCTTGCCGCCGCGCCCTATGCCCTTGCTGCGCCGGGGATCGCGGCAAGCTCCCGCGCCGCGCACCGTCGCGTCCGCGCTTCAGCGGGCCGCCGCGCGGGCGCTGCCCAGCGCTTTAATCACGGCGATTAGGCAGGCGTCGCGTTCGGCCTCGAGATCGGCGATCGAGCGCCCCTTGCATTCGGCCGCCACACCCTTGACCAGTTTCTCGCGCACCGCGGGCGTGAGTTCGGGGTTGCCCAAGGTCTTCCAGCGGCGGACCTGGCTTTCGCCGATATGGTCGATGAAATGCTGAAGCCCGCCTGAGCCGCCTGCCAGATGGAACGTCATGTGCGGCCCGAAGGCGGCCATCCTGAGCCCAGGACCGTAGGCCAGCGCCTTGTCGATGTCCTCGACGCTGGCGATCCCTTGTTCGACCAGGTAGACCGCCTCGCGCCACATCGCACCTTGCATACGGCTCGCGATGTGGCCCGGCATCTCGCGTGCGAGGCGGATCGGAACCTTGCCGACCGCTTCGTAGAACGCCATCGACCAGTCGAGGGCGGTGGAATCGGTCTGCTCGCCGCCGCTTAACTCCACCAGGGGAACCAGGTGCGGCGGGTTGAACGGGTGCGACAGGATACAGCGCTCGGGATGCTTCAGCCGGACCTGCAGAGGCGTCATCAGCATCCCTGACGCGCTCGACGCGATCACCACGTCCGATGCCGCGCCGGCGTCGATGCGGGCGAAGACGTCGCGCTTGATCTCTTCGCGCTCGGGCGCGTTCTCTTGGACGAAATCGGCGTCGCCGACCACCGATTCCACATCCTTTGCGAACGTCCAGCGATCGGGATCGGCATTCGCCGCGAGACCCAGCTCTTCGAGCTGCGGCCAGACGCGGGCGATGAAAGCCGCAAGCTGGTCGCGGGCGCCGGGCGCGGGATCGGTGGCGGCGACCTCGAGGCCGCGGGACAGGTAATAGGCTGTCCAGCTCGCGCCGATCAGGCCGGTGCCGACCACCGCGATCTTGCGCACGTCCGTGGGTGCGGGTCGGGTCATGGCAGGGTCCTCCTGGGAACTGCGGAATGCGCTCGGGATATCGCAGGCGCGCGCACGAATCAATGGCGTCGCGATCCGGGGGCGCCGCGATCCCGGGCTGCAAAATTCCCCGGCGCGCGGATTGCGCGGACGGCCGGGGCGCCTATATTCCACGAACGAATGCCTTCGTGAAATCACAAAGGCTGAGATCTAAGCCATGTCAGGGGAGGCCCAGATCGACGAGTTCACGCCCGCGCTAGAGGTGCGCCCGCTCGCGCGCATTGCGCCCGCGGATGGGCCGGACCGGGTCGGCTCGGTGCGCTGGTGTGCCAACCCGATGGTCGAATGGCTGCTGACCGAAGGTTGGAGCATCACGGTTCCGGCCGATTTCCTCGACAAATTGGTCGCGCGCATGGTGGCGAGCGGGATGGCGCTGTCGCGGGTCCGGCTGACCATTCGCACGCTGCACCCGCAGGTGATCGGCACCAGCTACACCTGGAACCGCGGCACCGAAGGCGTCGACGTGTTCGAGCCTCCACACAGCATCGTCCAGACAGACAGTTTCCTGAAAAGCCCCTATGCCGCGATCTTTGAAGGCGCGGGCGCCATTCGGTGCCGCCTCGATGTGCCCGGGTCCGAGCTTGCGTACCCGGTGCTAGACGAGCTGCGCGCCGCGGGCGCCACCGATTACGTCGCCCTGCCGATCGTCTTCTCGGACGGAAAGATCAACGCCATCACGCTGACGACCGACCGCGCGGGCGGTTTCACCACCGAGGAGCTGACACTGGTATACGAGATGCTTCCGGTTCTCGCGCGCCTGGTGGAGGTTCACGCCGCGCACCACACGGCGCGCACGCTGCTTGACACCTACCTCGGCGCCCATACGGGCGAAAAGGTCCTCGACGGCCTGGTCAAACGCGGCGACGGCGAGGATATCCACGCGGTGATCTGGTTCTGCGATTTGCGCGAATCGACCCGGCTCGCCGAATCGATGCCGCGCGCCGCCTTCCTCGGCCTCTTGAACGATTTCTACGATTGCATGGCCGGGTCGATTCTGGATCACGGCGGCGAGGTGCTGCGCTTCTTCGGCGACGCCGCGCTCGCCATCTTCCCCATCGTAGAAGACGACGACGCAGGCACGCGCGAGATCTGCACCCGCTACGACGCTTGCCGGATGGCATTGGCCGCGGCGCGCGAGGCGATGGCGCGCATCGATTCCTTGAACGAGCGCCGCGCCGACGCCGGCCAGCCTCCGATCGGCTTCGGGATCGGACTGCACATCGGCGACGTCACCTACGGCAACATCGGCGTGCCCCAGCGCCTCGAGTTTACGGTCATAGGTGCCGCGGCCAACGAGGCGGCGCGCATCGAAAGCCAGACCAAGGCGTTCGGGACGCCGATCGTGGTCTCGGCGGAATTCGCGCGATTCTTTCCCGGCGAGCTCGCGAGCTTGGGGCGCGTGCGCCTCAGCGGTGTCGACGCCGACCAAGAGCTCTTCACGCTGCCCGACTTCAAGGCGTCCTCGCGTCACGCCTAGGCTCCGGTCTCGGTTTGCCTGACGGCCAGAATGGGGGCATAGTGCGGCCATGGCGGCGAGCCGGGAATCCGCGGAAACAATGGGGTTGGAGGCGTCCGTGCCCGTATCCGGGCATCTCGAGCTGCTCGCCGATCTGGGCCAGGCCTTCGCGTCGTCGCTGGACGTAGAGCGGACCCTTCAAGAGGCGGTCGCACGCATCACCCGCTATCTGGATGCGGCGGGCGGCGCGCTCTTCCTTCTCGACGAGACCGGATCGACGCTCACTTGCGTTGCGTGTTCGGGGGACACCCAGATCACAGGGATGTCCATCGGCGCGGAATCCGGGATCGTCGGGCGGTGCGTGCGCAACAATGCCGGCGAGATCGTCCGCGACGTGGATTGCGATCCCGGCTTCGACCGCTCGGTCGACAAACAGACGGGCTATCGCACCCGATCCATCCTGTGCGCGCCGCTCAGCGTCAAGGAACAACGCGTCGGCGCGATCGAGCTGATAAACAAGCGGGACGGCGACGGCCTGTTCGAAGTCTCGGACCTGAGCCTGTTGCAGGTGCTGTGCGCGCCCGCGGCGCTCGCCATCCTCAACGCACGCATGGCGCTGGCCCTGGTCGAGCAGGAACGCATCAAGCGCGAGCTCGAACTGGCCGCCGAGATTCAGCGCGGTCTTCTTCCCCCGTCCCAGGCGCCTCCCTTTCCGATCCACGGCCGCAACGTCCCGGCGCGGACCGTTTCCGGCGACTTCTTCGATTTCTTCGCCCTTCCCGACGGCCGGATCTGCTTTAACCTCGGCGATGTCTCGGGCAAGGGCATGAACGCGGCGCTTCTGATGGTCAAGGCCGCCGGCCTGTACCGCTGCCTCGGCAAGACGATTTACGCCCCCGGCGCGCTTCTCGGGCTGATCAACGCGGAAGTGTGCGAGACCGCCACGCGGGGAATGTTCGTCACCATGGTCGGCGGGATTTACGATCCGGCCGCGGACACGGTCGTCATCGCAAATGCCGGCCACGAACCGCCGCTCCACCATGACCGAAACGGTGGGTTCACACCGTTGCCGGCCGAGGCGCCGCCGCTCGGGATCGGCGTCGGGCTGACGCCCGACGAAGGCTATCCGGAAACCGAGCTGCACCTTGCGGGCGGAACGCTTTATCTCTTCTCCGACGGCGTGACGGAAGGCTACGCCCGCGACGGTCGGCCGCTCGCGATCGAGGGCTTGATGCAAGTGCTTCGCGAAAACGCCGAGCTTCCCTTGCCGGCGCGCCTCGACGCCGTCGTGGCGCGGCTGGACCATGGGCCGGGCGCCTTGCGCGACGACGTGACCATCCTCGGCGTCGACGGCGGCCAGGGATGAGGGAGCGCGGTCCCGTACGCGTCGAAAACTCGGGCGAGGGCGAAACGCTTTTGCACATGCGCGTCCCGGCCCTCGCCGGAAAGCTCAAAGACATCCGCGACGCCGTTCGAACGGCGGTTCTCGGTTGCGGGTGCTCGGACGCCGTCGCCGCCGACATCGTGATCGCCGTCGACGAGGCGTGCCAGAATATCGTCCGCCACGCTTACGCCGACGAGCCGGGCGGCGAGTTCATTGTCGAGGTTCGCCGCGACGGCGGTTGCGTGGTCGTTCTGCTGCGCGACTTCGCAGCTGTCGTTGACCCCGACACCATCCAACCGAGAAGGCTGGACGATCTGCGCCCCGGCGGGCTCGGCACCCACTTCATGCGCGAGATCATGGACGATGTCGCGTATCAGGAAACGACGGGAACGCGCGGCAATCTGTTGAGGATGGTCAAACAAATCGCGTAAGAAGGCGAGAATGGAGATCCAGATCACCGACCAAGAGAAGGCGGTCGTCGTCGCCTTCGCAGGCGATGTCGACCTCGAAAGCTCGCCCGAGGCGCGCCAGGCGCTGCTCGCGTGCGTGGACCGCAAGGTGCCGGTGCTCGTCGATCTGTCGGGCGTCAGTTACATCGACAGCTCGGGCGTCGCCTCGCTTGTGGAAGCCTTTCAGGCCGCGCGCAAGGGCGGGCGGGCGTTCGCGTTGGTCGCCGTCAGCGAAGCGACGCTTCGCGTGCTCCAGTTGGCGCGCCTTGACAAGGTGTTCACCATATACGAGACCGTCGAGGACGGACTCGACCAAGCCGTTTGAGGTCGCCGATGGCCGAACAAGCGACGGAAAATCCCGCCGCCCGGTTCGTGGAACGGATTGGGCGCGGCGCGGTGCGCGGAATCGAGGAGCTCGGCGCCTGCGGCATGCTGGTGTTCGAAACCGTGTACTGGATCGTCTCGGGACGGCGCATGCGCCAGCCGGTTCGCATCGACGCGATCTTTGTGCAGATGATGGAGACCGGAATCGGCGCGATCCCCATCGTCGCCTTGATGGCGGGCACGATCGGCGTGATGCTCGCGATCCAGGGCATCCACACGCTCAAGATCTTCGGCGCCGAGACCCAGGTCACGGTGGGCATCGCCTTTTCCGTAGTTCGCGAGTTCGCGCCCCTGATCACCGGAATCATCGTTGCCGGGCGATCGGGCTCGGCGCTCGCCGCCCGACTCGGCACCATGAAGATCAACCAGGAGATCGACGCTTTGCACGTCATGGGCATCAACCCGGTCCGCTTCCTGGTGGCGCCGGCGCTCGTGGCGATGATGGTGATGGTGCCGGCGCTGACGCTGTTTTCGGACCTCGTCGGACTGCTCGCCGCGGGGCTGTACGTCGGCGTCGATCTGGGAATCAGCCTGGCGGCCTACTTCGACCGCGTCATCGAAATCCTCTCGGTGGATGACCTGATGCACGGGCTTGGCAAGAGCGCCCTGTTCGCGGTCTTGATCGCCGTCGTGAGCGTGGTCAACGGCGCGTCGGTCAGCGGCGGCGCCGAGGGCGTGGGCAAGGTCACCACCCGCGCGGTGGTGCAATCCATCTCGGCGATCGTGGTGACGGACATGATTTTCGCCTTCTTGGTGACCCGGTGACATGAGCCAAGCGATCGCCCCCAGCCGGCCCGCAAGCGTGATCGAGGTCGAGGACCTGGTCAGCTATTACGGCCCGCGTCAGATCCTGAGAGGCGTTAGCCTCGACGTGATCGAGGGCGAGATCATGGTCATCATGGGCGGCAGCGGCTCGGGCAAGAGCACGTTGTTGCGCCATCTGATGGCGCTCGAGCGGCCGTCCTCGGGAACGGTGCGGCTCTTGGAACGCGACCTCGCCACGTTGAGCGTGCGCGATATGAACGATCTCCGAAAGAAGATCGGCGTCGCCTTTCAGGGTGGCGCGCTTTTCAGCTCCATGACGGTCGGCGAGAACATCATGCTTTCGCTCCACGAGCACACCGAGCTTGACCCCACAACCATGCGCATCATGGCACGGCTCAAGCTTGAGGTGGTGGACCTGGCCGGCTTCGAGGATTTGATGCCGTCGGAGCTTTCGGGCGGGATGATCAAGCGCGCGGCGATGGCGCGGGCCATTATCATGGATCCCAAGATCCTCTTCTGTGACGAGCCCAGCGCCGGTCTCGATCCGGTGGTGTCGTCGGCGATCGACGATCTTATCCTCAGGCTGCGGGACGCCGTCGGCATGACCGTCGTCGTCGTCACGCACGAGCTCGAGAGCGCGTTCAAGATCGCCGACCGCATCACGGTGCTCGACAAGGGCGAGATCCTGTTTATCGGCACGGTCGAGGAACTGCGCAACCACCCGAGCGAACGCATTCAGAACCTTCTTAACCGACGCGCGGAGGACGAGGTCATGGACGCCGACGCTTATTTGCGCCGGCTTACCGGAATCGAAGTGTCAGGGGCGGCGAGCCTGTGAGAAGCGGCAAGGTCAATTATCTGATCGTGGGCGGCTTCGTCATCGTCATGATGACGGCGCTGGTCGTCTCGGTCGCGCTGCTGACCGGGCGGACCGGTGCCACGGACGGCTATTTCACGGTCTATCGCAACGTCACCGGCGTCAAATTCGGAACCCAGGTCTTGTACGAAGGATATCCGATCGGCCAGGTGGAGACCGTCACGCCCGTGGAGGCCGAGGGCGGGATGCGCTTTCGGGTCGAATACACCGTTCGGGAAGGCTGGCTGATCCCCGAAGACAGCGTCGCCCAAATCGCCGCGCCGGGGCTGCTTTCGGCGCTCACCATC
>JASMAE010000183.1 GCA_030754475.1 Rhodospirillales bacterium | reverse complement strand
TCGTCGACCTCCGGTTCACCGACCCGCGCGGCAAGTGGCAGCATCTCGCCCTCACCATCGACAGCCTGAACGAGGCCGCGTTCACCGACGGGGTCATGTTCGACGGCTCGTCCATCGCCGGATGGAAGGCGATCAACGAATCCGACATGGCGCTGATCCCCGATTCCGAGACGGCGGTGATGGACCCCTTCTCGGCGCAAGCGTCGCTCATCTTGTGTTGCGACGTGTTGGAGCCCTCGACAGGCCAGCCTTATTTGCGTGATCCCCGTTCGGCCGCGCGCCGCGCCGAGGCGTACCTCGGCACGACCGGCGTCGGCGACGTCGCCTACTTCGGCCCGGAAGCCGAGTTCTTCGTCTTCGACGAGGTGCGTTTCGACGTGTCGATGAACAACACCTTCTACACGATCGATTCCGAAGAGGGCCCCTACGTCAGCGGCAGGATCTTCCCCGAAGGAAAGCCCAACATCGGTCACCGTCCGCCGATCAAGGGCGGTTATTTCCCGGTGCCGCCGGTGGATTCGGCCTCCGACCTACGGGCCGAGATGGTGAGCACCATGCAAGAGATGGGACTCGAGATGGAGAAACACCATCACGAGGTGGCGCCCAGCCAACACGAGCTCGGCATCAAATTCGCGCCGCTGTTGCGCTGCGCCGACAACCTTCAGATCTACAAGTACTGCGTGCACATGGTGGCCCACACCTACGGCAAGACGGCGACGTTCATGCCCAAGCCCGTGATCGATGACAACGGATCGGGCATGCATACACACCAGTCGATCTGGAAGGACGGCGCGCCGGTCTTCGCCGGATCAAGCTACGCCGATCTCTCGGAAACGGCGCTCTACTACATCGGCGGCATCATTCGGCACGCCAAGGCGGTGAACGCGTTCACGAACCCTTGCACGAACAGTTACAAGCGGCTGATTCCCGGCTTCGAGGCGCCGGTGCTGCTGGCCTATTCGGCGCGCAACCGCTCGGCCGCGTGCCGGATACCGTTCACGGCCGAACCCGGCGCAAAGCGGGTCGAGGTCCGCTACCCCGACCCGACGGCGAACCCCTATCTCTCGTTCGCGGCCATGCTGATGGCGGGCCTCGACGGGATCCGCAACCGCATCCACCCGGGCGATCCCATGGACAAGAACCTCTACGACCTGCCGCCCGAGGAGTTGAGCGACGTTCCCACCGTTTGCGGCTCTTTGCGCGAAGCCCTCGATTCGCTGGATGCCGACCGCGACTTCCTGAAGCAGGGCGACGTGTTCTCGGACGATCTCATCGACGGATACATCGCGCTCAAGTGGGAGGAGGTCTACAACTTCGAGCACACCCCGCACCCGGTCGAGTTCCAGATGTACTACTCGTCCTGAGCGCAGCCCGGACCCGCCGGCAGCACGCGAGCGTGCTGCCGCGGTGGCTTCACCGACACGATTAGCATCGACCTGATGGTCGCTTGAAGGCACGAACGCCGTTCAGCCGACTCGGCCTAACCGGAGACGAGTTGTCGCGGCTCCCCCCTAACGGCCCGGCACGGAGACGACCATCTCGCGCCCGCCGTAGCCGTCCACCTTGTCGCGGGCGCGAACGCGGACGGTGCGGATCGCTTGCGGGATTTGTACGCCCGAAAGGCTGCGCGTGAACGGCTGCTCGTCCACATGGGGGTGCAGAAGCACGCGCGCGCCCAGCACCGCGCCGTCGGGGGCCAGGACCTCCCACCGATCGGCGTAGTGGTCCCAACCGGTATCGGCGTGGCGGACCGTGACGTCAATGGCGAACGTCCCTTCGCCGCTCACGCGAACGTCCACGCCCACCACGTCCGCCTCGCCCGCGAACGCGTTCCCGATCGCGGCACCGAGCCAGACCGCGCCCACGGCGGCGAGGCGCCCGAGCCGGCATGCGGCGGCACAACTCGCCTCAGTCGGGGACCGAGCGCTTTTTTCCCTGGTCATCGAGGGCAACATAGGTGAACACCCCTTGCGTGACATTGATGCCCGGCGGCTCGGCGAGGCGACGCTGAACCCAGGTCTCGACCCCGACCGTGACCGAGATGTTGCCGATCTTCAAGACCTCGGCGTATACGGAAACCAGGTCTCCGACACGGACCGGCAGATGGAACTCCATCGACTGTACGGCGACGGTGGCGACGCGGCCACGGGCGCGCCACCAAGCGGTCAATCCGCCGGCGAAGTCCATCTGCGACATGATCCAGCCGCCGAAGATATCGCCCACCGCGTTCGTGTCGCGCGGCCGCGCCACCGTGCGGATCGCCAACTCGCCCCGTGGCGCCGTTTCCGCCGCGCCCATGTTTTAGTCCCGCCTGACCACAAGATGTTGTTATTCGAACGATCGTAGATACTGTATCATGTCCAGCAACGACAACACCATCGTTCGCGGAAAAGCCAGCGGGGAGCTGCGCATGGATGAGGCCGCCGATTTGTTCGAGGCCGCCGCAAAGAAAACGGCCACGAGCTACGAGGCCAGGGACATCGAGGTCCTGGAAGGCCTGGAGCCGGTGCGCAAGCGCCCGGCGATGTATATCGGCGGCACCGATGTCGACGCCATGCACCATCTCGCCGCCGAAATCTTGGACAATGCCATGGACGAAGCGGTGGCGGGGCACGCGAGCCGGATCGAACTCGAGATCGCGGACGACCAAACCGTCACCGTCCGCGACAACGGCCGGGGAATTCCCGTCGATCCCCACCCCAAGTTCAAGGGGAAGTCGGCGCTCGAGGTCATCCTCACCACCTTGCATTCGGGCGCCAAGTTCGGCGGCAAGGCGTATCACACCTCGGGCGGCCTGCACGGGGTGGGACTTTCGGTCGTCAACGCGCTTTCGGACCGGCTGACCGTCGAGGTGGCCCGCGAGCGCGTGCTTTGGACCCAGAGCTACCGTCGTGGAAAGCCGCAAACGCCCTTGCGCAAGATGGGCGCGGTCCAGAATCGCCGCGGAACGACGATCGCCTTTCACGCGGACCCAAGAATCTTCGGAGATTCGGCCTGCTTCCGCCCGGAACAGCTTTATCGCATGGCGCGCTCGAAGGCATATCTCTTCCGCGGCGTCGAGATCCGCTGGATCTGCGCGCCGGCCCTAGTGGACGAGCGCGACACCGTGCCGGCGAGCGATACCTTGTGCTTCCCCGGCGGCCTGGTCGAATACCTCGCCACCACGCTCGGCGATCGAGGGACGCTGAGCCCCGCGCCGTTCGCCGGTCAGGCGACACTCAATGGTGACGGCGGACGGATCGAGTGGGCCGTCGTCTGGCCCGATGACGAGGACGCGTTCTTCCGATCGTATTGCAACACGGTGCCGACGCCGCAAGGCGGAACCCACGAACAGGCGCTCAAGACAGCACTCGGTCGCGGCCTGAAGGCTTACGGCGAACTCGTCAACAACAAGCATGCCGCGAGCGTGAGCGCGGACGACGTGCTCGGCGGCGCCTGCGTCATGCTGTCGGTATTTCTGACGAACCCACAGTTCCAGGGGCAGACGAAAGAGAAGCTCGCCTCGCCCGAGGCAACACGGATGATCGAGCCGGTCTTGCGCGACCATTTCGACCACTGGCTTTCGGGCGATCCGCGGACGGCCGCGGCCTTGCTCGGGCGCGCGCTCGAAAAGGCCGACGAGCGCCGCCGCCGACGCCGCGAACGCGAGACCAAACGCGCGTCCGCGACGCGGCGCCTCAGGCTTCCCGGTCAGCTTGCCGATTGCAGCCACGCGGCTTCCAAAGGGACCGAGTTCTTCCTCGTCGAAGGAGACTCCGCCGGCGGGTCCGCCAAGCAGGCCCGCAACCGCGCGACCCAGGCCGTGCTGCCGTTGCGCGGCAAGATCCTGAACGTGGCCAGCGCGTCGACCGACAAGCTCGACGCCAACCGCGAGCTCAAGGACCTCGTCGAAGCGCTTGGCTGCGGCGCGGGCGAGGGCTACGACGAAGAGGCACTGCGCTACGAACGCGTGATCATCATGACGGACGCCGACGTGGACGGCGCCCATATCGCCTCGCTTCTGATGACATTTTTCTTTAGGAAGATGATAAAACTAATTGAGAATAAACATCTTTATCTTGCCATCCCACCTCTCTATCGAATTTCGCAAGGCGGCAAGACGCTCTTCGCCCGAGACGACGCGCACAAGGAAGCGCTTCTTGGCACCGTCTTCAAGGGATCGCAAAAGGTGGAGTTGAGCCGGTTCAAGGGTCTCGGCGAAATGCCGTCGGCGCAACTCAAGGAAACCACCATGGACCCGGCCACCCGTACGCTGTTGCGCGTCGTCTTGCCAGACGACGGCGCGGACGTTTCCAAGGCGGCAAACGGCGGCGCCGAAGGAAAGACCCGAAGGCGCGGCCCCGTTCCGGACACCGCCGCCCTGGTCGAGAGGCTGATGGGCCGCAAGCCGGAATTGCGCCTCGCCTATATTCAAGAGCACGCCCACTTCGTCGATCAGATCGATGCGTAAGCGCGCACCAGCGCAGATCGCGATCGGTCGGACTCGCGTGGCCGCGATCCAGCGGGCGCGTAAATCTGCCCTGCATTATTGAGATCGAGCGGATGGGCGCGCTTGATTGGGGCCGCATCGCGGTTCCAACCAAGCGCGATCCGCTTCTGCGGCCCGCCCGCCAACCCTTGCGGCGGCGCCTCCGCGCGCCCATGTTTTCCGTGGGCCGTTGTGATGCGACAAACCACTCTCAAAGCTCGCGGATGGCGGGCGTTTCTTTGGGCAGGCGCGGTTACGGGCCTCGCGCTGGTCTCAGCCTGCGGCGCCGAGTTGAGCCAGTCGTTTGTGCACCGCTCGGGTGTTCCGTCGGCCTTCAGCTATGGCGCCGGCGGGCGCGATATCCTTACCGTGATCCTCGGCAACCCCTTCGCGATGCCCAAGGCGGAGACGGACGAGGCGGTCATCGATTCCATTCAGGGGATGAATAGCGGTCCCGCCACCCATTTCACGACCCGGCCGTCGGAGAACGCGCGCGCGCCGTACCGGATCGTGATCCTGTTCGACCCGCCAAAGACCCTCGTCTGGAGGGACCTGTGCGGTGAAGCGGCGGCGCTTGCATCCGAGGCGCGCGACGGCCGGCTCCACGCCTCGATCGCGTTCTGCGTGAACGAGTCCCTCTACGCCCACGTCGACAGCAGCATCCCCAGCACCGGTTCACCCGACGATCCCGCCTTTCGCAAGATGATGGGCCGCGCGGCGTATCTCCTGATCCCGCCGTGGGATCCCATGAGGCACGACGCGTGCGAGGCCCCCGTGATCTGCCCCTAGACCAGTCCGTGGTCGCCCCCACTCGCCGTGGCGATCCTCCGACCGCTTGAAGTTGGCCTACGCGATTGAAATCGAGTGGATCAGGGGAACAGGGCCTCTTGCGCGAGCCCGGCGGTCTCGGAAAAGCCGCACATCACGTTCATGTTCTGAAGCGCCTGGCCCGCCGCCCCCTTCACCAGGTTGTCGATGACCGAGAGCACGATGGCGCGGCCCGGCAGCCGGTCGGCGTGGACCCCGATCAGGCAGTGGTTCGAGCCGCGCACGTGCCGGGTCGCCGGCACCGCGCCCGCATCCAGCACGCGC
>JASMAE010000182.1 GCA_030754475.1 Rhodospirillales bacterium | reverse complement strand
ACTTTCTGGACTGAATAAGGCGATATTCCTCAACGAACCTCGCGCGCCGGAGATGCGAGCGTGGTGTAGTAGAGACCGGGATGACCCGAAGGGAATCAAGGACGAGCGGGTTCGCCGATCCGCATTCGGCCCCCGATCGGGGCGCCGACAAAGGCGGGAGCGGTTGCGCGAAACCTTGAGCTAAC
Source organism: Rhodospirillales bacterium (assembly GCA_030754475.1). GTDB lineage: Bacteria > Pseudomonadota > Alphaproteobacteria > Rhodospirillales > JASLLV01 > JASLLV01. The sequence continues at coordinate 3,912 of JASMAE010000182.1, read as the reverse complement.
CATGGGATCGACATCGACGCCGACCGCGTCGAGGCTACGGGCGAGATTGCCTAGGCTGGCGGGTTCGTTCGCTGATGCGACCGGGTCGCGCGGCCCGTGATGGCCCCAGCAGGAGTGAGGTGAATGAGTACGGGTTCAGTGGAGGTCGTGTACCGCGGCATCTTTCAGAAGACGCTGGCCAAGAACATCTGTCGCGGCATCGTCTTCGCCGCCAAGAAAGACGGCAAGATCGGGATCGCCTTCGGGCGCTACAGCGATTCGCCGGAACGCAACGGCATCCCGGCGAAGCAGTTCGCGGTGGTCGCCGATACCGAGGACGAGCTGCAGGAGCATCTTGCGCGGTACGAACCGACCAACAACGACGTCACCATCGCCGCCGACGATACGCTTTGCAAGGGCATCGAATCGTGGGCCTGGTACGGTCTCCAGCCGATCAACAAACTGCTCGCCGAGGGCGGCACCCTTCTGGTGACCTCGACCCAATCGCACAACAAGCTCATCAACTTCATTCACCGCAAGGGAAGCCCATACAACCTGGCGACCGTCAAGGCGCCGGCCAGCTTCTCGGGACTGTGGGTGTACAAGGACGATCACACGGACGTTCGTCTGCTCGGCGCGCTGGCCAAGGTCGCCCCGCACATCATGACCTTGGATTCGATCCTGACTGTGATCGCCGATCAGTGGAAGGACGAGGCCAAGGTGGCGTCCGCGAAGAAGAGCTTCGAAGACACCCAGACGATCCCCGTCAGCGCCGATCAGGGCAACGACGAAGAGCCCTTCTCTTTCGACATGCCGGGCTGGAAGAAGATGGAAGAGGGTCTGGTGATTCGCGGCATCTCGCAAGAGCAGCAGACGATCGCCGGACGCGACGGCGGTTACGTGCCGACGCGCAACGAAACTTTCAAGAAGTTCTCGACCCGGACCATGCGTCCGGTGATCAACTTCGACACCTGCACGAAGTGCACGCTGTGCTGGCTGCATTGTCCCGACACATGCTTCGACATTACCCCCGACGGCTTTTACGAGGCCAACATGGAGGCGTGTTGCGGATGCGGAGTCTGCGAGGCCGTTTGCCCGGTGCGGAACTGCGTCACCATGGTCAACGAGGAGGCGTTCACCGACAACGCGAGCCAATGGGAGATGTGGACCAAGGACAAGGAAGCCTACACGGCGTGGATGGAGGAAAAGATCTCCAACCTGCCCGTCCGCTCGCACGGCTTCCATCACGTGGGCCAATACGCCGAGGAGATTACCAATGATTCCGACTGAGATGGCAACCGCGACGAATACGACCCCCCCGAGCGGCGGCGCGCGGACCGGCGAAACTGAAGAGCTGATCAGCGGTAGCGAGGCCATCGCGCACGCCTGCCGGCTCGCCGACGTGGACGTGATCACGGCCTATCCGATCCGACCCTACGACACCGTCATGCAGTACGTATCGCAGATGATCGCCAACGGCGATTTCGACTGCGAGTTCATCGTCGCCGAAAGCGAGCACTCCCAGTTCGAGATCGTCAAGCACGCCTCGGCAGTAGGCGCGCGGGTCTTCGTCGGCTCCAGCGGGGTCGGCTGGTTCTATGCGTTCGAGGCGCTGGCGGTCACCGCCGGGCTGCGTCTGCCGATGGTGGCGATGGTCGGCAACCGCGCGCTCGACGACCCCGGCGCTTTCGGGGTCGAGCACAACGACGCGCTCGCGGTGCGGGACTTGGGCTGGATGCTGGCCTGGGTCGAGACGGCGCAGGAGGCTTTCGACACGGCGCTCATCGCCTATCGCGTGGCCGAGGACAAACGCGTCTCTCTGCCCTGCGCGATCAGCTGCGACGGCGCCTTCCTGACCCACAGCCAATCGATCGTCAAGGTGCCCAGCCAGGACATGGTCGACAGCTACCTGCCCGCTTACGACCGCGCCGAAAAGCAGTTGCACCCGGACAATCCGATCACCATCGCCCCGCAGGCGAACGAGGACTGGCTGATGGAGATGCGCCGCCAGAACGACATGGCGGCTCGCCGTGCCCGCGCGGTCATCACCGAGGCGTACGAGGACTTCGACGCCAAGTTCGGCCGCGGCGGCGAGCCCTTCATCGAGCGCTACATGATGGACGACGCCGAAATCGCCCTCGTCGGCATGGGGACGCTGGCGATGCCCGTCAAGGTCGCGGTTCGCAAGTTGCGCAAACAGGGCAAGAAGGTGGGCTTCGTGCGCGTCCGGTGGTTCCGCCCGTTCCCCACGCCCGAGCTTCAGGACGCGCTCGGCGGCATGCAGGCGGTTGGCGTGATCGACCGCGACTACGGGTTCGGCTCGGGCTACTACAGCGGCGTGCTCGCGAACGAGGTGCGCGCCGCCCTCTACCCGCTCGCGCAACGGCCGAAGGTCCTCTCGCTCATCGCCGGCCTGGGGGGGCGTGAAGTCAGCACCAACAACGTCATCGACATCGCCGACATGGTCTTCGCCGCCGGCGAAGGCAAAATCGACGATCAAGACACCCACTGGATCGGTGTGAGGGAGTAGCGGTTATGATCGAAGCGAACGTGGACACGCTCGAGGACTTTCTCGCCACCCAGGTTCTCGACCCCTGGAAGACACCCAAGAAGGTCCCGGCCGAGGAATACTTCACCTCGGGTCACCGCACCTGTCAGGGGTGCGAATCGGCCCAGCTCATGAAGCTGATGGCCAAGGCGGGCGGCCCGCGCTCAATCATTCTGGGCGCCACAGGCTGCATGTATGTTGCCAACACCACCTACTATTCGACGCCCTGGGCGGTGCCGTGGATGCACACCCAGCTCGGATCCACGGGCTCGGCCGCCACCGGAACGGCCGCGGGCCTGCGGGCGATGATGCGCAAGGGCAAAATGAAGAAGGAGCCCATTAACGTCATCGCCGTTTGCGGAGACGGCGGCGGCGTCGACATGGGGCTGTCGGCGATCTCGGCGGCGTTGCAGCATACCCAGTACAACCTGCTGATCCTGCTGTACGATAATGAATCCTACGCCAACACGGACATCCAGGTTTCGGGGTCTTCGCCCTACGGTGCCAACTCCACGTTCAGCCCTCCAGGCACGGCGCGGCGCATCATGAATCGGCGTTGGAAGAAGAACACCGCCGCCATGCTCGCCGCGGGCCATCCCGATTGCAAGTACGTCTCGACGGTCTGCACCGCGTACCCTGTCGACACCATGAACCAGGTACGCAAGGCGTTGTCCATCGGCGGTCCGACCTTCATCCACTCGCTCGATCCTTGCCCCAAGGGTTGGGACTATGATCCCAAGTACTCCCATGAACTCGGTGAGCTCGCGGTGGAAACCGGCATCTGGCCCCTCTACGAGGTCGAAGAAGGCAAGCTCAAGATGTACGGCAAATCCCTGCGGATCGTGCGCGGACAATTGAAGCGCAAGCCGGCCCGCGATTACCTGACCAGGCAGGGTCGTTTCGCCCACTTTATCGACGAGGATTTCGAGTACTTCCAGGCGAAGATCGATGAGATGTGGGAGAAGTGGCTGCTTCCCGGCGTGATCCCGTTCCAGGCGGCCTAACGGTCCAGCCGAAGGGCGCAAGACGCCCGCAACGCCCGGTGCGCGGGCGTGTCCGACGATTCACGAGCGTCTGGAAACGGATTAATCAGGTGGCGGCGCGGTGGCGCCACCAGTGCGTCTCGCTGATTGAAAAAACCGGCTGGTAGTGGCGGATCTTCTTTGCTTCAACGACGATCTTCACCTGGTTGTCGAGGATGTAGACCTTGCCGTCCAAAAAGACCGCAAGGATGGCGTGGCCGACCCTGAGGTTCATGTCCTTGACCGCGACCACCCGCAAATCCTTGGCATCGTAGCCTAGCTGCTTCAACGACATGAACTTGGTGATCGCGTAGTCCTCGCAATCGCCGAACTTGGCCATAAACTCAAACGGCGTCGCCCAGT
>JASMAE010000181.1 GCA_030754475.1 Rhodospirillales bacterium | reverse complement strand
CGGGTCGACAAACCGACACCGGGAAGCGATGCGGATGCCACGGGGCGAAAAGGCGCCGCGATCGAAGGCGGACCAGTAAGATTTCGGGGACGGGCCGTCGACCGGTTGTCCGACGGCGTGGCGCGCCGCCCGGGGAGCACGTATACGGAGTGCCCCTTCGAAGACTTGCAGTCGCCGGAGAGGATTCATGTCGATGCTTTCGGCAACGTCCACTTCTGCCAGGGGCTCAGCATCGGCAACATGTGGGAAAAACCCCTCTCGCGACTCCTAAACGAATTCGATGCCCATTCGCATCCCATCTGCGGGCCCCTGGTCGAGGGTGGCCCGGCGCACCTTGCCCGAAGCTGCGGCGTGCCGTCCGAAGAAGGTTACATGGACGCCTGCCACCTCTGTTTCCTGACCAGGCGGTCGCTCATCGATCGCTTCCCTGAGTACCTGGCGCCGCGACAGGTGTACGGTCTCGAATGAAGTGCCCGGCGGCGGCATCGGCCTGACGCTCGGTATCTCCCGGACCGCGGCCTAAGGGACCGCTTTCGCATCACGTGCGAACCGATCCGGTCCGAGCGTGCTCCAAGCCGCGCCGGTCCGCCCCGCCCGCGCCCCAGTCCGCTTCATGATCGGCCGCGAATGCATTACGGTGCGCCGCCGACGCTTCCTCGGCGAGACTTCGGTTCAGGACATGACGATGACGGGTCCCTCCACATTCGCCGGCCGCGGCCTCGCCTGTGTCCGCGGCGAGCGGCCCGTCTTCGCCGACGTGGATTTCACCCTCGATGCGGGCGGCGCGCTTTTGCTCACGGGCCCGAACGGCAGCGGCAAGACGAGCCTGCTGCGGCTCATGGCCGGCCTTTCTGCGCCGCGCGCGGGCGAGCTCACGTGGAACGGCGCCGCGATCGCCGCCGATCGGGACGCGCATTTCGCCCGCCTCCACTACGTGGGCCATCTGGACGCGGTGAAGCCGCTTTTGACGGTCGCCGAAAACGTGGGCTTTTGGACCGAACTTCGCACCGGATCCCCGAATCCGGCGGGTGCCGTCAGCGAGGCCTTGGACGCGCTGGACATGGCCCCGCTCGCGCGTCTGCCGGCGCGCTTCCTTTCGGCCGGACAAAGACGGCGCGTGACGCTCGCCCGGCTAGTCGGCGCCCCGGCACCGCTGTGGCTCCTGGACGAACCGACCACGGCGCTCGATAGCGCCACCATCGGGCGCCTGGAAGACGCGATCGCGCGTCATCGGGCGAACGGCGGCATGGCCGTGATCGCGAGCCATGCCGAGCTCGCGATCGATCCCGCGGCGACGCTCGTGCTCGAGCGCCGTACCGCGAGCAGCGCGCATTCAGCGGACGCGGTCTCGTGACCCGCTTTCTCGCCGTCGTCCGCAGGGACTTACGACTCGCTTGGCGCCAGGGCCTCGACAGCGTCATGGTGGTCGCCTTTTTCGTCCTCGCCGTTGTGTTGTTCCCGTTCGGGGTTGGGCCGGAACCGAACATCCTCGCTCGCGTCGGCACCGGCATTGTCTGGGTCGCGGCTCTCTTGGCCTCGATGCTGGCGCTTGAGCGCGTGTTCCAGACCGACTACGAGGACGGAAGCCTTGAGCTGCTGACGCTCAGCCCCATGCCGCTGGAGCTGGCGGTGCTGGCCAAGGTGTGCGCGCATTGGCTGACCACCGGCCTTCCGCTCATCGCCGCGACCCCCCTTCTGGCCGTGCTTCTCAACCTCGAATGGGAGGCGCTGGCCGTATTGGTCCCGACGCTCGGGATCGCGACGCCCACCATGAGCCTGGTGGGCGCCGTGGGCGCCGCGCTCGCGCTGGGATCGAGGCGCGGCGGGATTCTCCTGTCCCTGCTGGTGCTTCCGCTTTACGTGCCGGTCCTGATCTTCGGGGCCGGCGCCGCGGAGGCGGCGCTGGGCGGGTTCTCGGCGCGCCCGCAGCTTTTGGTTCTGGCGGGCTTATTTTGTGCGGCGCTCGCGCTCTGCCCGTGGGCCGCGGCGACCGGATTGCGCCAGGCCGTCGACTGATCGAGGAATTCTCGCCCATCCCCTGGAAAATGCGTCCATGAGGCACTAAAACTCCGGATATGGACGCCGCCGGAAAGATGTTTTTGAAACACGCCAATCCGCAGCGTTTCCTGGGCCTCAGCGCCGTCGTGCTGCCTTGGGCGGCGGGCGCGACCGTCGTCCTGGTGACCGCGGGCGTCTATCTCGCGCTTTTCGCCTCACCGCCGGACTACCAGCAGGGCGAGACCGTGCGCATCATGTACGTGCACGTCCCGGCCGCATGGATGGCCATGTTCTGCTATTCGATCATGGCCGCGGCGAGCGCGGCCATGCTGACGTGGAAGCATCCGCTGGCGGCGATGGTGGCCAAGTGCACGGCGCCGATCGGCGCGAGCTTCACCTTTCTTGCGCTTCTCACCGGTTCGCTCTGGGGCAAGCCCATGTGGGACGCCTGGTGGGTTTGGGACGCGCGCCTGACATCGGTGCTGGTTCTTCTGTTTCTCTATCTCGGCTACATCGCCCTCCACAACGCCTTCGACGACCCCGGGCGAGGATCGAGGGCGGCCTCGGTCCTGGCGCTGGTGGGGTTCGTCAACGTGCCCATCATCAAGTTCTCGGTCGACTGGTGGAACACGCTGCACCAACCCTCGAGCATGGTCACGGCCGAGGGCCCGGCGATCCACGCGAGTATGCTGGCGCCCCTTCTGGTCATGGCCGGCGCCTACACCGCGTACTACGTGTGGGTGCTGCTTTTGCGCGTCCGCGGTGAAATCATCGCCGTCAAGATCAGGGCGTTGCAGATGCGCCAAGCCGGCGGCTAGGCGGCGCGATGGACTCGCTGGCGGCGTTTTTCAACATGGGCGGGTACGGCGCGTTCGTGTGGCCCGCCTTCGTCACCTCTGGCCTGGTGCTGATCGCCCTTCTGGCGGCGAGCTGGCATTTCGCCAAGGCGCAAGAGCGGACGTTGGCGCGCCTCGAAAGTGACGCGGGTGCGGGCGCGGGCGCCGCGGAGGACGGCCATGAGACTTAGGCACAAGCGCCTGACCTTCATCGTGATCGGATTGGGACTTTTGGCCGCGGCGGCGGCGCTGATCCTGACCGCGATCGAGGATTCGATCGTCTTCTTTTACAGCCCGACCCAGATCCTGGAGGGTGAGATCACCACCGACAGGCGCTTGCGCGTCGGCGGCCTCGTCGAGGAAGGAAGCGTCGAGCGCGGTCAGGATTCGACTGTGCGGTTCCGCGTGACCGACTTGATGAGCGCGGTACCCGTGCAATACACGGGCCTGTTGCCCGATCTCTTCGCCGAGAACCAAGGCGTCGTCGCCGAAGGCCACTTCCGAAACGGAACTTTCCAGGCGGACGAAATCCTCGCTAAGCACGACGAGAACTACATGCCGCCGGAGGTCGCGGAAGCTTTGAAAGCGTCCGGCCAATGGGAGGCGATCGAGAACTCGCTCAAGAAATCGGGGGCCTTCGAATGAGCGCGCGCGGGGAACGCGGCGTGGGGCGATGATCGCCGAAACCGGACATTTCGCGCTGGTGCTCGCGCTGATCGTGGCGTTGGTCCAGGGAACCGTGCCCATGGTGGGGGCGGCCCGGCGTCACGCGGGCCTCATGGCGGTGGCGCGGCCCGCGGCCGTGATCCAGTTCGCGCTGGTCGCCATCGCGTTCGCAGCCCTGACCCACGCCTACGTGACGTCGGATTTCTCGCTTATCAACGTCGCGCGCAATTCGCATTCGGCCAAGCCGATGCTCTACAAGATCGCCGGCGTGTGGGCCAATCATGAAGGCTCGATGCTGCTGTGGGTCCTGATCCTCGCGGCCTTCGGCTCGGCCGTCGCGCTGTTCGGGCGCAACCTTCCTCCGACGCTGGCGGCCCGCGTCCTCGGCGTCCAGGCGTTGATCGCGGTCGGCTTCCTCGCCTTCACCCTGCTCACGTCGAACCCCTTCGAGCGCCTCTTCCCGGTACCTATGGACGGACGCGGGCTCAATCCGCTGCTTCAGGATCCCGGCCTCGCGTTCCATCCGCCGTTCCTTTACCTCGGCTACGTCGGGTTCTCGATGGCGTACTCGTTCGCGATCGCGGCGCTGATCGAGGGCCGCGTCGACGCCACTTGGGCGCGCTGGGTCCGGCCCTGGACGCTGGCGGCGTGGTCGTTCCTCACCTTCGGAATCGGGCTCGGGTCCTGGTGGGCTTACTACGAGCTCGGCTGGGGTGGCTGGTGGTACTGGGACCCGGTCGAGAACGCCTCGTTCATGCCGTGGCTCGCAGGCACGGCGCTGCTGCATTCCTCGGTAGTGGTGGAAAAACGCGACACGCTCAAGGGTTGGACCGTGTTCCTCGCGATCGTGACCTTCGGGCTCAGCCTTCTCGGCACCTTCCTGGTCCGGTCGGGCGTGCTTACCTCGGTCCACGCCTTCGCCACCGACCCGGCGCGCGGCTTGTTCATCCTGGGCCTTCTGGTGCTGGTCATCGGCGGCTCGTTCGCGCTGTTTGCGTGGCGCGGGCCGGCGCTTCGGGGTGTCGGCCTGTTCCGCCCGATCTCGCGCGAAGGCAGCCTCCTCATCAACAACCTGGTCATGACCACGGCCGCGGCGTCGGTGCTTCTGGGCACGCTTTATCCGCTGTTCCTCGATGCGTTTGACGCGGGCAAGGTGTCCGTGGGGGCCCCGTTCTTCAACGCCGTCTTCGTTCCCCTGATGGTGCCCATGCTCGCCGTCATGGCGGTGGGACCGTTCCTGGGCTGGAAACGGGGCGATCTCGCCGGAGCCCTCGGGCGGCTGAAGGCGGCCGCGGCCGTCGTCGTGGTGGTGGGGCTGGCAACCTGGGCGCTCAGCGGCGGCCCCGTCGTGGCGATCCTCGGGATGACCGCCGCGCTTTGGCTCGCCGTAGGCACGCTGACCGAGTTCGCCGGGCGAATCGCGCTGTTCCGCGCAACGCCCGCGGCCAGCCTCAGCCGGCTTGTCCACCTGCCGCGCTCGGCCTGGGGCATGACGCTCGCACATCTCGGTCTCGCCGTTGCGGTCGCCGGCATCACCGCGTCGGCCACGTGGCGGACCGAAAGCATCCAGACGCTCGGCCGTGGCGAAGCCGTGGACGTGGCCGGCTATACCTTCACCTTCCTCGGCGCCAGCGAGGTGAGCGGCCCCAACTACGCCGCCACGCGAGGCGTCTTCACGGTCGCCAGGAACGGCGCGACGATCGCGACGTTGCGTCCCGAAACCCGGCGCTATCCGGTCGAGGGACAACAGACCACCGAGGCCGCGATCCGGTCCATGTTCTTGGGCGATCTATACGCCGTGATCGGCGATCCGACGGCGGACGGCGAGACCTTCGTGACGCGGCTCTACTTCAACCCTTTGGTTCCCTGGATCTGGGCCGGCGTCCTGATCGTCGTCGTTGGCGGCCTTGTCAGCCTGTCGGACCGGCGCCACCGGGTCGGCGCACCGCAGCGAAGGCCCACCGTGGCGGCGGCCGGATCGCAGGCGGCGCCCGCGTAACGGAGGCGATCGGTCATGGAGCGCCTGGTTGACCGCCTGGTCGTGGGGCGCCTCGTTTACGTCCTTCCGCTCGCCGCACTCGCCGTGCTCACGATCGTCCTTCTGCTCGGGCTGCAAAAGGACCCCCGCATCGTTCCCTCGGCGCTCATCGACAAACCGGTGCCGGAGTTCGCGCTGCCGCCGATTACCGGCGGGCGCGGTAAGGGTCTTGCCAGCGCCGATCTCGGAGGCCAGGTGTCGGTGGTCAACGTGTGGGCGTCTTGGTGCATTCCGTGCAGGGCGGAGCATCCGCTGGTGGAGCGGCTCGCGGGGTCGAGCCTGGTTACCGTCTACGGGCTCAACTACAAGGACGAGCCGGACGACGCGTTAAAGTGGCTAAATGATCTCGGCGACCCCTACGCCGAGATCGGCGCCGACCGGAGTGGACGGGTCGGCATCGACTGGGGCGTCTACGGGGTGCCCGAAACCTTCATCGTCGATCGCGAGGGACGCATCCGGCACAAACACGTCGGGCCGATTACCTCCGAGACCCTCGACGGCGAGATATTTCCCATCCTTAGGGTGCTCGCACCATGAAGGCGGTAGTCGCCACGTTGACGTTGCTCGGCGCCGCGTTGATCGCCACCACCGCCGCGGGCGTCGAGCCGAACGAGATGCTCGCCGACCCGGTGATGGAAACGCGCGCCCGCGACATCTCCAGGAACCTTCGCTGCCTCGTCTGCCAGAACCAGTCCATCGACGATTCGAACGCGTCGCTCGCCCGCGACCTCAGGGTCATCGTCCGCGAGCGGCTGGTGGCGGGCGACAGCGACACCGCGGTGATCGACTACGTGGTCGCGCGCTACGGCGACTTCGTGCTGCTCAAACCGCCGTTCAAGCCGATCACCTATGCCCTGTGGTTCGGGCCCGTGGCGATCGCGCTGATCGGGGCGGCGGCGGCGGCGGCCTTCCTTCGCCGGCGGCGGACGCGGGATGCGGCGGACGCGGGGCCGCCGCCGCTCTCTCAGGATGAGCGCCGCCGGCTCGAAGCGTTGCTGAAGGATGCGCCCGAGTGATCGCGTTCTGGGCCATCGTCACGCTGATGTCCGCGGTCGTCGCGGCGGCCCTGGTGATTCCCCTGCTCGGGAAGGCGCGAAGCGCTCGCGACCGACGCGAATACGATCTCGCCGTCTATCGCGATCAGCTCGGCGAGGTCGACCGGGATGTCGCGCGCGGCGTGCTCGCCGACGACCAAGCGCGGGCGACCCGGACCGAGATCGAAAGGCGCATTCTCGCCGCCGCCGAGGACGAGAGCCCGAGCGGCGGGGACGTCCCACGCCCGGCCGCCGGCTTGGCGCCGGCACAAAGCACGTGGGCGCTCGCGCTCACCGTCGCGGTGCTGATTCCGGCCGGCGGGTTCGCGCTTTACCTCTATCTAGGGGCGCCGGAGCTGCCGGACGCGCCTTTTGCGGGGCGGAGCGAAGCTCTCGAGCAGGCGGCGCAATCGCGTTCCGAGATGGGCGGACTTCTCGCCGATCTCGCCGAACGTCTCCGCCAGGCCCCCGACGACCTCGACGGCTGGGCACTGCTGGCACGGTCATACCGGTCCATGGACCGGCCACGGGAGTCGGCGGACGCGTTCGCGCGCGCCGTTGAACTGAGCGAGCGGGCGCCTTCGTATCTCTCCGCTTACGGCGAGATGCTGGTGGCCGCGGCCCGCGGGCAGGTCACGCCCGAAGGACGCCAGGCCTTCGAAGAGGCACTCGCGAAGGAACCCGGGGATTCGCGTGCGCGGTACTACATCGGCGTCGCCAAGGAACAGGCCGGCGACAAGGCGGGAGCGCTTGCCGACTGGCAGGCTCTCGTGGCCCGCGCCGACGCGAGCGCGCCTTGGCTCGAGGAGATATCTCGCCAGATGGCGCGCGTGGCCGCAGAGCTCCGCGTGGAGATCGTCATAGCCGCGCCGGTTCTGCGCGGCCCCTCGGCGGCGGACGTCGAGGCAGTCTCGGAGATGACGCCCGAAGAACGCCAGACGATGATCCGAACCATGGTCGAGGGTCTCGCGGAACGGCTCGCCCAGCAGCCGGACGATGTCGAGGGCTGGCTCATGCTGGCGCGCTCGTATGCCACCCTCGGCGAGGACGAGAAGGCTCGCGAGGCGCGCGCCCGGGCCGATGCGTTGATGCGCGAGAGGAACGAAAATCCTCCCAATAGGGTCGGGGCAGGGGCGCGTTGACCGTGAAGAAAAGTCCTTCGCTGCGCTGAAGTCGTACTTTTCTTCAATGTTTACAATGAGAAAAGCGGGCTTGGGGCGGTCCGGCGCCCGCCTCAAGGGCCGATTTTTCCGCGTTCACACCGGGAAAAAGTACACCGAGCCAAGGGCGAGGGACTTCTTCCCGACCGACTGGGGCGCTCAGCCCGTCGATATTGTCCCGATGCGGGCGTCGCTTCGCGCCGGGGACGCGTCTTCGGGCTTCCAGATCCGCACCCGGTTGCGCCCCGCTTGCTTGGCCTCATACATGGCGTGGTCGGCGCGGTCGATCACCGTCATGACGGACGCGGCGGGATCCAGGGCGGTGACGCCGAACGAAGCGCCAATGGTGATCTTCGTTTCGCCGGTGACGGCGACGGTTCGCCGCGAAAGCCCCTGGCGCAATCGGTCGAGAACGCGCTTCGCCCTCTCGGGCGTCGTGTCGGGAAGCAGAAGGAGGAACTCCTCACCCCCGTAGCGCGCGACGCGGTCGTATCGGCGGACGTTATTCACCAAATACCGACTGACGGCGCGCAGCACCTTGTCGCCGGACACATGGCCGAGCGAATCGTTGATCCGCTTGAAGCGATCGAGGTCCATGATGCTGACCGTGCTGACCACGTCTGTCCGACG
>JASMAE010000180.1 GCA_030754475.1 Rhodospirillales bacterium | reverse complement strand
CCGGCGAGGCCTGGCCGGACATGCCGCCCGCGGGCGCGCTCGCAGGTCCCGCTTGGCCGACGAAGGGCGACGCGGCCGCCGGTTTGCGGGCCGGAGCGACGCAAGCGGCTTCGGGCGAAGCGGCCCTTTCCAACACGTCGTACTTCTGCGTGATCGACCGCGAAGGCAACATGTTCTCGTCGACTCCCAGCGACGGCCAGGGCCAGGGTCCGGTGGTCCCAGGCACCGGACTCGTGCCCTCGACCCGCGGACTCGCGTCGTGGACCGACCCGGACCATCCCAACTGCGTGGCTGCGGGCAAGCGGCCGCGCCTCACCATGGGCCCGGCATTGGCGATCGAAGGCGACGAGGTGTTCATGCCCTTCGGCACGCCGGGTTCCGACGTGCAGCTACAAGCGATGCTACAGGTGTTTCTGAACGTCTTCCTGTTCGGTATGGATCCGCAGACGGCGGTCGAGGCGCCCCGATTCGCGAGCTACAGCTTTCCCGCCGCCTTCATGCCGCACGGCTACGATCCGGGCGCGGCCAAGGCGGAACCCGGCTTGGGACCGGACGCGTTCGATGCGCTGAGCGCGCGCGGCCACAAGATTGCGTGGTGGGAGGAGCGCGCATGGCCCGCAGGCTCAGTGTGCATGATCCACAAGGACCTCGAGTCCGGGGTCATGCGGGCCGCCGCCGATCCCCGCCGCACCGCCTACGCCGCGGGCTGGTAGGTGGGGAAATGCGGCCGCCGGACCCGAGAGCACCGATGACGGAACTTGTCCCCGATCCCTTGGCAGACGGAGGCATCGCCGGCTTCGGTGCGGAGTTTCGCGCGCTTAACGCCTCGGCAGAGGCCGTGACGGCCGCCTATCTCGCGCGCATCGAGGTCCTGGATCGAAGGCTCGGTTGCTTCGAGACGGTGATGGCGGATTCGGCGCTGGCCCAAGCCCGCGCCATGGACCGACTGTACGCGGCGGGCACCGATCTGGGCCCGCTGATGGGCGTTCCCGTCGCCATCAAGGACATCGTCGCGGTGGACGGCGCGCCGACGACCGCCGGATCGAACGTGGCCGTGGACGATCTGATCGGGCCCGAGGGATCGTTCGTCCGCGCACTCAAGCAGGCGGGATGCGTGATCCTCGGCAAGACCCGGACGCCCGAGTTCGCCAACGGCGGCGGCCGGTTCGCGATCTCAAGCGTCCGCCCGACGCCGTGGAACCCGTGGGACGCAAAGACTCAACGGGTTCCGGGCGGATCATCGAGCGGCTCAGCCGTGGCGGTTGCCGCGGGGCTCTGCGCCTTTGCCGTCGGCTCCGACACCGGCGCCTCGGTACGCGCGCCGGCCGCGCTTTGCGGCGTCTTCGGGCTCAAGACCACGGTCGGGTTGTGGCCCTTGGATGGCGTCTTTCCGCTGTCGCGGAGCCTGGATACGCTCGGCATCCTCACGGCCATCGCGGCGGATGCGGGCGTCGTGCTCGGTGCGATCCATGGATCGCCGCCGCTTGACGTGGCATCGCCGCGGGGCCTGCGCCTGGGCTTGCCGGAGCCGTCGTTCTTCTTCGAGGGCTTGGATCCGCGCGTTCGTTCCCGTACCGACGCGGCGCTGGATGCCTTGCGGGGCGCGGGCGTCGAACTCGTGCCCGTCGCCTGGCCGGAAGTCCCCCAGGTGGCCAAGCACATGTCCGGCGTGGTCGCGGCCGAGTTCATGGCGGGTATGGGGCGCGAGCGCTTCGAAGCCGTCCGCAAGCAAATGGATCCGTACGTCGCGGCCGGTCTGGCGGCGGGACTCGAGACCCGGGCCGTAGATTACGTGAACGCGATCCGGGGTTATCACGCTTACTCGCGCGCGGCCGCCGAGCGGATGGCGGGCGTGGATGCGTTCGTCACCCCGACGGTGGCGATCGTCGCGCCTGCGGTCGCGTGCTTCGAGGACCGGGACTTCTACGACCGCCATTCTTCGATCGGGATGCGCAACACCCGGCCCGCTTCATTCGCGGGGCTTTGCGCCACGTCGAGCCCGGTTCAAGGGCCGGAGCCGGGCCTGCCCGTCGGGCTCCAAGTCATCGCCCCAGGGTTCGCCGAAGCCCGCGCGATCGCGATCGCCGGGACCATCGAGAAGGCGGTCGGCCCGCCGTCGAGACCCGAGCTTGGCCCGTTCGTGGAGGGGGCGGGATACCGCGAATGAGGAAATCGGCCGCCCCTTTCGCAAAATAAGGACCGACGGGGGAATAAATGCGCTGGCAGAAAACACTGACCGTCGTAGGCGCCCACGCCGAGGGCGAGGTCGGCAACGTGATTACGGGCGGGATTACCGACGTACCGGGCGCTTCGATGTTCGAGAAGAAGGAGTATCTCGAACGCGAGGCGGATGGGATCCGGCGGATGCTGCTGTTCGAGCCTCGCGGCGGACCTTGCCACGCGGTCAACATCGTGCTGCCGCCGACGTTGCCCGAGGCCGATGTCGGCTTCGTCATCATGGAGGCCACCAAGTACCCGGCCATGTCCGGATCGAACACGATCTGCGTCGCGACCGTGGTGCTGGAAACCGGCATCAGGCCGATGATCGAGCCGGAAACGCGCCTGGTGATGGAAGAGCCGGCCGTCTTGGTCTAGACGCGGTGCCGGTGCCGCGACGGCAAGGTCGAAGAGGTCCGGTTCACAAATTTGCCCGCCTTCGTCTTGAGCAGCGGGCACGCGCTCGAGATCGATGGCATCGGGACGGTGCACCTCGACATC
>JASMAE010000179.1 GCA_030754475.1 Rhodospirillales bacterium | reverse complement strand
GGTGATGGTTGGGCGATCCTGTTCTCGCATCCGAAAGACTTCACACCGGTCTGCACCACCGAACTCGGCTACATGGCGGGACTGCAGCCGGACTTCGAGAAACGTAACTGCAAGATCCTGGGCCTCAGCGTGGACCCGGTCACCAATCATGCGGAGTGGTCGAAGGATATCGAGGAAACCCAGGGTCACGCCGTCAACTATCCCTTGGTCGGCGACCCCGAACTAAAGGTGGCAACGCTCTATGACATGCTACCGGCCGGTGCCGGCGACTCCTCGGAGGGCCGAACGGCAGCCGACAACGCGACCGTGCGCTCGGTGTTCGTCATCGGCCCCGATAAAAAAATCAAGGCGACACTGACGTATCCGATGAGCACCGGGCGAAACTTCGACGAGGTGCTGCGTATCGTGGACTCGTGCCAGCTTACGGCCCGCCACCAGGTGGCGACGCCGGTCAACTGGAAGCAGGGCGAGGACGTCATCATCGTCCCCACCGTCTCGGACGAGGACGCCAGGAATAAGTACCCCGAGGGCTGGAAGGCGCCGAAGCCCTATTTGCGCATCGTCCCGCAGCCCGAATAGGAAAGGGACGTGGCGCGGCCGGTGGCCCCGCGATCGCGGGTGTTGGTCGGTGATGCTGGTTTTCGCCGACGGCGTGGCCTGCATCATCGCCCTCGGCGAAGATCGACGTGCGAGTGAATACCGTGCCCGGAACCGCTCTTGTGTCGTTTAAATCTTGACGACGTATGAGGCCGGAAAACGCGAGTCGAAGAAAAACTTGAGGGACATCCACCCCATCAGGCCAGCAACGCAACCACGTCAATGATTCCGGCACACTTCGTAGTCACGAAGACCTGGATTTTTCACCTCGGAGGTAAGGCACGAATTCCATAGTCTTCTTGGAGAATATGCCGGACTATCCATTCTTTGAGAAAATCAAGGAAAGCAAGGAAATCAAAATCTTTCGGTGCGGTTTTTTATTGCCGCTTGTTCCTGTCCACGTCCGCCAAGAGCCGTCTGTGCTCTTGCCTGTGACGTTCAAGATCAGGGTACCCGCTTCGCTCCAAATACGCCTCTTCCCGTTCAAAATGCTCCGCGGCATAATTCGTTAGCGAATCGATGGTTCTTTCAATTATTTATCAGGTTTTTTGTGTGCACACTTTCATGGAAAGAATTTACGATATTAAACAAATTCCTTTGGCCATAATCGAGCACTCTTATGCCGCATTTGTATTCGTCTGACCAATCAAGAAACGCCATGTTTTGCTATCCTTCGTAGGTCAAGAGCGCTTTTAATCTTTGCTTGGTTCGCTTAATATTCGAATATACTAAAGTAGTCGCGCCCTACACTTGTTGTAAATCGTTTAACCGAAATTTTCCAAATAGGCCGCCCATCCGTTCATGTTCGTAGGCAGCGTAGCCCGAGCGACGGAATCCGAAGAGACCAAACCGCGCCAGCGCGATTCGGCACGCGCTTCGCGACCGTCCTGGCAAAAACCCGTTGCGCGGGCGCGGCGCGGGCGCCGTCCAGCGAAAACGGGGACACCCCTGCCGAAGCCGGGGCTTTCGCTATTACTTTCCGTGAGGGACCAGATCACGGTCGGGCGGAATCACCAACAGTGATCCGCCGCGTGTGTGGATCCGGTCGAGGCTGTTGAAATCGAGCGGATTCACGCAGTTGCTTGAAACCGCCGGCGGTTCCGAGTAACTGCGATCCGCCCTTATATGTGGTGGCTGAGCGTGCTCCGTGGCGCGTCGCCCATTAGCTTGCGGAAGTCCTCGCCGCTCACGCGCACCAGTTCCGCGTGGTCTCCGCCTTCGAAGAAGACCTGGTTACTTGCGCGAGCGCTTCGTCCCATACGGCCTCGAGTCCGTAGGCGGCCGCCAAGGGCGGCACCGCGCCAAGCTCGCAGTCCTCGAACAAGGGTCCGAGTTCGTCCTCGCCCACCATCTCAAGCCGGCGGTCTGTCAGCTCGGGCACCATTCCCGGCTCCAGCTTGTGGGTGGACGGCATCACGGCCATGACGAACCCATCATCGTCCTTGAGGACGATTGCCTTGGCGAGAGCCTCGCCCGACACGTGGGCCGAGGCCGCCGTCTCCATGCTGCTGCCGGTGTGGGAGTGCGTCACGACCTCGTAGGCGACGCCCTGATCGTCGAGATAGCGCTTGATCGTTGCCGCGATCGTCATCGTCGGTTCTCCCCTCGCTCAAACGGGCCTCCGGCACCCGAGGGGCGTCCGCCGTCTTTCGTGCTGCGCGCCGCACCCGAGGGGCGCGCGCTTATCCGTCCGGGTACCGGTTCCGAAATCGAACGCCTTATGAGACGCGATTCTTCGCATCCTCGGCAATGATCGAAGTCAAGCGCGGCCCAGCTCGACACGTAGGCGTGCGTGGCGGGAACGTGGCGCCCGCGTCCCGTCCCGCGCGGTGTCGGGCGTCACCGCGGCGCGCGGCCCACGGCGTTACTCTCCGGCGCTCGCGCGGCGCGCGGCCGCCGGCAACAAGCCTGCGTCCACCAGCATTGCGCGGATGCGCGCGCGCTGATCTTCGGTCAACGGCGCGATCGGGTCGCGCGGGGGCCCGCCCGGTCGCCCGAGATGCTCCAGCGCTACCTTGACCGTCGCCGGAAACGTTCCGCAATCGAAGAACTTGAGGGTGACCATGACGCCCTCGAGGGATCGCGCCGTCTCCATGTCGCCCGAGACGGCGGCATCGAAGAACTGCCGCGACAGCTGTCCGATGACGGGCGTCGTCGAATCGACATAGCCGACGGCGCCTTCCGAGATCGCCGCGAGGCCGAGCACACTGGCGTAGCCGGCGAGCACCGAAATCCGGTCGCGGACGCGGCGGATCATGGCCGACAGCACCAGCCAATCCTTGGAGCTTTCCTTGAGCGCCACCACCCTCGGCTCGTCGGCCAGACGGTCGACCAGGTCTGCGCTCATGTTGATGCCTGTCCGGCGGGGAATGTTGTAGAGCATGATCGGAATGTCGCCCGCCGCGATGATCCGGCGGTAAAACGATTCGACCTCGGCCTCGCCGGGGATCACGTACCAGGGCGGCTGGATCATGGCCGCCGCGCAACCCGCGTTCTCGGCGGCGCGCGCATGCCCGATCGCACCTGCGGACGTGATCGCGCCGCAGCCCGCGACGATCGGCACGCGCCCGTTCGCCTGATCGACCGCGGCCGCGAACAGCCGGGCGCGCTCGTCATCCTCCAGCGCCCAGGATTCGCCCGTGCAGCCGGCGACGACGATACCGTGCACGCCGTCCCCGATCACCGCTTCGACGAGCGTACGAAATCCGTCGAGATCAAGGGTGCCGTCTTCCGCGAACGGTGTCGTGATCGCCGGGATCACGCCTGTCAGTTCCACGTTCATTTTCGCCTCCTCCAAGTGACCCCTGCATGAGTATCGGGTCCTCTCGCCGACCGGGTCAAGGTGATCACGAATGCCCAAAACCATAAAGGCGCGCCGGATTGTCGACCAGGATTCGCCGATAGTTCTCATCGTCGTCGACGTCGAGCCAGAGCTTGTTCAGAAGATCGCCGTCATTGGGCATCGCGCCCGCGTGCCGGACGTGCGGCCAGTCGGTACCCCAGATCACCTGGTCCGGGTTGGCCACGACCAGGGCGCGCACCCACGACGCGGTTGCGCGGTAGTGGGGCGGATCGTCGCCAATACGGTAGGCGCCCGAGAGCTTGATCCAGATCCTTCCGGCGCCAAGAAAGCGGGTCAGGGACTGTCCCGGCTCGCCGGCCTGCGTCGCCGCGTCCGCCATGAGTCCCAGGTGATCGATCACGACCGGGATCGGCAGCGCCGCGATCGCGGGTGCGGGCGCGGGAAGGGCACTGGCTCCGCGAAGATAGATCTGGAGATGCATGCCGATCTCGGTAAGCATCCCGGCCATGGCGGCGGCCCCGTCGAGCGTAAGCCGCCCCCGCGTCACCATGTTGATCCGCACACCCCGAAACCCCGAGCGGTGGAGTTCCTCCAGCGTCTCGCGTCGGACATCGGTCCCCACCAGGGCGATCCCCCTGTAGCGTTCGAGCCCCAAGGCGCCGAGCGCGTCGGTGGTCGAGGCGTTGTCGTTGCCATAGGCGTTCGACGTAACCAGCACGCCGCGTTCGATCCCGAGCGCCGCGTGCATCCGCCGGTAGCGCGTGACGTAATCCTCGAGGGTTCCCGGAGCGGGATCCTCGTTGCGCCCGGCGTCCAGCGGATAATGGTCAGGCGCGCCGAAGACGTGGGCGTGGCAATCGCAGGCCCCGGGCGGCGGCCTGCGGATGGGCGGTTTGGGGTCGGGATCCGGCGGACGGGCCTGGTCCATCACGTGGCTCCTCGCTTATCGCGTCACGACCGGGGCGCTGGGGGCGCGCGCCGTTTTTCGTGCTGCGCGCCGCACCCGAGGGGCGCGCGGCCAAGTTAGCACCGATCCGCACCCGCGTGGTCCTCCGGTCCTGGCGTATCGGACGCCGTGGCCGTAAGCTAGCCCGGCGATGATTGAACCAGGGAGAACCACGATGCCAGGTCGGATCGACGCGCGTCTCGCCGAACTCGGGATCAAGCTGCCGGACGTCGGCTCGCCGGTCGCCAACTACGCGCCTTTCACGATCGCTGACAACCTAGCGTTCATTTCCGGTCAGGCGACGCTGTGGGAGGGCGAGTACCGCTACATCGGACAGGTGGGCAAGGACGTCTCGCTCGAAGACGCCTATCAAGCCGCTCGCATCTGCGGACTTAACCTCATCGCCCATTTCCGCGCCGCTTGTGAAGGCGATCTCGACCGCGTCCAGCGCGTGCTTCG
>JASMAE010000178.1 GCA_030754475.1 Rhodospirillales bacterium | reverse complement strand
AGCGTCGCCCGCTCGCGTTCGACCGTGATCACCTGGTCTAAACCGCGCCCGGATGCCGCCGGCCGCGCGCTGAGCGACATCGCGGCCGAGATGGGGTGCGACGAGGCGCGCGCGATTGAGCGCTTGCAGCCCGCGGGCGCGATCTACTTCGCCATGGACGAGGACGACGTGCGGCGCGTGCTGCGCCATCCCGGCACCATGATCGGCTCGGACGGCCTACCCCACGACGAATGGCCGCATCCCAGGCTTTGGGGCACGTTTGCGCGGGTGCTCGGCCACTACTGCCGCGACTTGGGTGTGCTTTCGCTGGAAGACGCCGTCCATCGGATGACCGGCTTGGCCGCCAACGAGTTCGCGCTCGACGGGCGCGGCCGAATCGCTCCGGGCTATCACGGCGATCTCGTCCTCTTCGATGCCGAGACCGTTCTCGACGCCGCCACGTTCGAAGACCCCATACGCGCGGCGCGCGGCATCGAGCTCGTGATCGTGAACGGTGTCCCGGTGTGGGAGCGAGGCCGAGCGACGGGCGAGAGGCCCGGGCGCGTGCTGCGAAGACGCGCAGGCCTGACTCCACTCCAACCGTGACAACGGCCCAGGCGGGCCCAGAGGAGGAAGCGGACCATGATCTTCATCGAAGCGAAGGGCGCGAAGGTCCCGGCGCTGGGGCTCGGCACCTATGGCATGACGGGCAAGACAGGCGTGGACGGGGTCCGCTTCGCGCTTGAGGTCGGCTACCGGCACGTCGACACCGCGCAGATGTACGAGAACGAGGCCGAGGTCGGCCGAGGCATCGTCGATTCGGGGATCCCGCGTGCCGAGATCTTCCTCACCACCAAGGTGCTGCCCCGGAACTTGGGCGCCGGCGACTTGCAGCGATCCACCGACGCCAGCCTCAAGCGGCTCAAGACCGATTACGTGGATTTGTTGCTGGTCCACTGGCCGAACCCGGCGATTCCCTTGGGCGAGACTCTGGGAGCCATTGCCCAGGTAAAGGCCGAGGGCAAGGCGCGCCACATCGGGGTCAGCAACTTCACCGTCGCGCTGTTGGGCGCCGCGGTCGCCGACCACGGCGCCGATCTGCTCGCCAACCAGGTCGAATATCACCCGTTTCTTTCGCAAAAACCCGTGCTCGCGTGCCTCAATCTGCACGGGATGATGCTCACCGCCTACCGGCCCGTGGCCAAGGGCGAGACCAACCAAGATTCTGTACTCGCGGGCATCGGAAAGAAGTACGGAAAATCGGGCGCGCAGGTGGCGCTGCGCTGGCTCATCGAGCAGGACCGGGTGGCGGCCATTCCGAAGGCCGCGAGCCGCGAACACTGCCAGGCGAACTTCGATATCTTCGACTTCTCCCTCGATGCCGCGGATGCGGCCGCGATCGCGGCCCTTACCGGCAACCGGCGCTATCTCGACCCGGCCTGGGCGCCCGAGTGGGATCCGCCGGAATGAGAGACCGCCGGCGGCGCCCGGGCGCCCTCGCCGGGGCGCCGGTCAAGGACCGACCGGCTCAGCTCGCCCGGCGCGCGGGCTCGGCGGCGACCAGCCCCATGGAGAGAAGCACCTCGCGCACGCGTTCGGTTCGGGTCGCGTCCAACGGCTGGATGGGATCGCGCGGCCGCCCGCCCGGCCGGCCCATCATGTTGAGCGCGGCTTTGAGCGGCGCGGGAAAGCTCCCGATTCGCAGCTCGGCCTGACGGCGGGCGAATTCCGCCTGCAGCGGCACCGCGGTTTCCCTGTCGCCCGCGACGCCCGCGTCGACGAAGCGCCGGTACGCGGGTCCGATCAGGGGCGGCAGCAGGGCT
>JASMAE010000177.1 GCA_030754475.1 Rhodospirillales bacterium | reverse complement strand
GGATTTCCACCGAGGTCGGCGTGCCGTTCTGGGTGATGGTGGTGGGGGCTGTGGGCATCGCCGCGGGTTTGATCCTCTTTGGCCCGAAACTGATTCGCACGGTCGGCGAACAAATCACTCGGTTGGATCGCGCTCGGGCCTTTTGTATCGCGCTGTCGGCGGCCATCACCGTCATCATCGCCTCCGCCCTAGGGTTGCCCGTGAGTTCCACCCACATTACCGTCGGCGGCGTATTCGGCGTCGGTTTCTTGCGCGAATATCTTTCCCGTCAACGGCGTCGCGCCGAGAAACGAGCGAAGCCCGCGCAGCGCGCTGAAGGAAAGGCTACGGGCAACCCCGATCCGGCGATCTCGCCGGATTGGGAAAAGCAGCGTGCAAAGCTAAACAAGGCCCGCATTCGCAAGCTGGTGCGCCGCAGGCACCTGTTGACCATCGTTTCCGCCTGGGTGGTAACGGTGCCTTTGACGGCACTGATTTCGGCGATTCTCTATTTTGTCTTCGTTTCCGTCGCCTGAGCAGCGCGTAAACCCGAGGGCGCCTCTCCGCAGATTCGCCGCCTCATAAACGTTGGAAAGATGCCACTTCGCTCTCGCCTCCGGTCACCCGATTTCGGCGTTGGCGCCCGTTCAGGGCGCCGGCTTCTCCATGACCGTCGCTGTCGTCAGCTTGGCCTTCGTGCTAGCATCATCGCCGATCGCGCGGAGCCATGAGGGATCCCCGATTCACATGCGGCTCCTCCCATTCAAACGAGACATTGGCCCAACTCGATGCCGGCGAACGGAGCGGGCCGGGCACGCGCTTGCCCGTAGCCCTTGTTTGGGGAGACGTCGAAGCGAATGGCGGACAGCTATGAAGTCGAAGTTTTGGCGCGGTATCGTGCCTGCACCGGACATCGATATCGGCGCGAACGGATCTCATGTCATCGGCCCGGACGCCCGAAGTGCGATAGCGCTGCCGCGAGACGTTGTCGCGTGGCAAGATCGAAACGCGGCCCACGAATTCGCCGCAAGTCCATTCATCGACCACAGGTGACGGAGGGTACGAAAAAACCATGACCGATCAGAAATTGCTTCTCGAACTCGAGAACCACGACACGCCATCCATTACCAACGTGGTCGCCACCTATCCGCCCAATCCGCTGTGCCTTTGCCTCTACAACCCGTGGCACGAAAATTGGTACACGGATCATTCGATCAGGAGCATGTTTCCAGAGCTCGGGCGGCGCGTGGGGTATGCCGTGACGTGCGTCTACGGTGTGGCCGACCCCGACTTCGATCGGCTGACGTTGTCCGACGTCCTGGATGCTGTGGAGGCGTCGCCCCAACCGGCCATCCTGGTCCTTCAGCAGAAGTTTTCACCAGAGTTGCAGGGCAAGGTCGGGCTTTCCGGCGGCGTCATGACCACCGCCTTGCAGGCCGTGGGGTGCGCTGGCGTGGTCTCGAACGGCCCGTCGCGCGACATGGACGAAATCCGACCGATGGGAATGCCTTATCTGCTGAGCGGCGTCACCCCCGGTCACGGGCAGATGAGCGTGCGCGCCGTGAACGTTCCGGTTTCGGTGGCGGGCATGGACGTGGCCCCGGGTGAGATCGTTCACATGGACGAGAACGGCGCTTGCAAGTTCCCGGCGGACAAGATCGAGGCGGTCCTAACCAACGTCAGGGAGTTGATGAAGCAGGAAGCCGTTCTCATGGAACGGCTTCGAAAGGCGAAAAACGCCGCCGCGATCCGCCAAATAATGGAAAGTCATACCTTTACGAATCCGAACAAGCGCTGAGCAGCTCCGACGATGGACGTGGCGTCGGTAGCGGATCGCGGTTGACCGTAACCGCGATGCGGTTGGGATGAATCCCGCTCGATTTCAGTAAAACAAACCAGATTCAAGCGGTTGCTCAGGGTCGCGCGGCCGCGATCTACCGACCGCGATCTGGTCTAGAAAGATCGGTTCGCGGGTGGAAGCGGATATTCGGTGTTTCGGGCGCGTTACCGACGCCCGGCGCCGTCAGCGCGCCCGAGTCGCCAGCGCCAGTCCCACGTCGTCGGTCATGCGCAATTCCATGCATTGCATCTTCTGGCGCTTGAGCACCCGGCACGCAGCGTAGGCGTCCTTCTTGCTGATGCCGAGAATGCGGGCCCGGTAGAACGGGCGGCCCTTGCGTCGTTCCAGAAGGACGATCTTGACGGCGCCTTCGTCAAGCATGTCAGGGACAGTCGCGTACGCCTTTTGCGCAATCTTGTACGCCGGCTCATAGGTGTCGTAGACGCCGACCTGTATCCCCCACTTGGCGTCCGAGGATGGTCTGCGCACGCGTTCGTCCGCGTTGGTCGGGGGGGGCCGCGCCGAAAGCCGCTGAAAGGCCTTTTCGAGGAGGGTGATCATGTGCCGGTTGCGCGTCGACGCAGACTGGCCGCCAAAGACGACCCCGATGAGGCGTCGGTTGCCGCGCTTCACCGAGGCGACGAGATTAAAGCCCGAGGCGCGTATGTAGCCGGTCTTGATGCCGTCGGTACCCGCGTACGCCGATAACAGCATGTTGTGGTTGGAATGGGCGGTGCCTCGGAACTTGAACTTTGGGGCCGAGAAGTAGTGGAAGTGGTGGGGGAAATGATCGAGCAGGGCCTTGGCCAGCGTCGCCATGTCCTTGGCCGTGCTCAACTGGCCGCGATTGGGGAGCCCGGAGGCGTTGCGGAACGTGGTCCGCGACATGCCGAGCGAGCGGGCTTTCGCGGTCATAATGAGTGCGAAGGCCCGCTCGCTTTCGGCGAAGGTTTCCGCCACCGCGGTGGCGACGTCGTTCGCCGATTTAATCACGAGCGCACCGATGGCCTGTTCGAACGTGATGCTGTCGCTCTTTTGTAGCCCAAGCTTTGAGGCCGGTTGGCGTGCTGCGCGTGCCGAGACGTCGACGCGGTCGTCGAGGCTGATACTTCCCGTGTCGAGGGCCTCGAAGATGAGGTATAGGGTCATCATCTTGGTCAACGACGCCGGGTAGTTGCGCGTGTCGGCGTTGACCGAATGCAGGACCCGCCCGTCATTCGCATCGACCACGAAGGCCGCGTACTTCGCCCAAGCGGGTGGCGCGAACAGGACGAGAAACGCGGCCAAGAATGCGCTCGGCGCCCACGCGAGCGCTCGCGTTTGCCCGCCTCCGTTCCTCCGCGCTTGACTACCAACCCCTAAGATCAAGTCGTCCTCGATGCCGATTGCGGGTCTAGAAGC
>JASMAE010000176.1 GCA_030754475.1 Rhodospirillales bacterium | reverse complement strand
CGACCAGCGTTCCTGGCTGCGGTACAGGACCTCGAGGAACCCGAAGAAGCGATCCTCGCCGCCGCACCGCGCCAGCATCGCCGCCGCGAGCGCCAGCTTCACGGGGCTCGTCGGAAAATCGCGATAGACCAGGCGGATCTTGCCGGTGTCGATGTAGTCCTTCTTGAGATGCGGCAGAATGTCGCGGTGGAACGAGGCGCAATGGGGACAGGTGAGCGAGGCGAACTCGATCAAGGTCACGGGCGAGTCGCCGTCGCCGAGGATGAAATCGTCCTCGTAGACGGTGCCGGCTACGGGCGTCACCGGCGCCGGCGGCGCCACGGCGTCCGGAACGCGCTCGCGCGAAAACTGATAGGCGGCGATCCCGATCGCCACGGTAATCACAACCGCGATCGCAACACCTACTACAACTCGCGGCACACAAGCCCCCTGACCACAGTATGTGGTGCTACTATAGGACCACGCCCGTTCCGCCACAAGCGCCGAAGCATCCCACGCCGGTGTCCAATACGGGCCTTCGCGGGCGCCCGGAACGGTGCGCGGCTCATTCGGAAGCGTCGCGATCGGTGCGGGCGAGGATACGCCGACCCAGCCGCTCGAGAGCCGCTTTCAGCGTGGTGTCGCCCACGTCTTCCAGGGTTGCCGCGAGTTCGCGGGCGCCTGCCGCGTCGAGGTTCGGTGACTTTCGTTCCGGGCCGGCGGGCGGCGGGTCGATCTGTCCTTGGGTGATTCCGATTTGCGTCACCGCCCGATATCCGAAGAACGTGTTGACGCGTTCGATGAGCTGTGGCGCCAAGTGCAGAAGCTCGGTCGCGAGCGAGCCGCCCGCAACGCGGAGTCTGAGAACCGTCTCGCCCGAGCCGTCGCGTGCGCCGACGATGCGGTCGGGGACGCAGCGCGCAGCGAGGTCGCGGCCGATGATTGTCGGCCACGCCGTCACGATGGCGCCTTCGGCGAATCCGCGCCTGGCAAACGCGGCCTTCGTCACCTTCGGCACCAGGCCCGCGATCGACCGCGGACCGCGGTTTCTGCGCTTCGACCGTGTTCCGTCCATGCGATATTCGCCTTGCGGTCGGGGGCCGGCTAAGCTAGGGCCTACGGCGTGCGCGCACAACGCAAACCGGGCCCAGCGATGCGCGAATCGCCGCAAATCCAAACCGTGGCACCGGACGTGGCGCGCATTCGCCGCCGCCTGCTCGCCTGGTACGATGCGCACGGGCGCGCACTGCCGTGGCGGACGCCGGTGGGCCGTGCGGATCCCTATCGCGTGTGGCTGAGCGAGGTCATGCTGCAACAGACCACGGTGGCCGCCGCGATCCCGTATTACGAGGCGTTCGTCGCCCGCTGGCCCACGGTCCGCGACCTTGCCGAGGCCGATCTGGACGCCGTCCTGCACGCATGGCAGGGGCTCGGATACTACGCGCGCGCACACAACCTGCACGCCGCGGCGCGCATCGTCGTTCGCGATCACGAGGGCCGCTTCCCCGACAACGCGGAAAGCTTGCGCTCGCTTCCCGGGGTCGGCGAATACACCGCCGCCGCCGTCGCCGCCATCGCCTTTTCGCGGACCGAGGCGGTCGTCGATTCGAACGTGGTGCGCGTATTGGGCCGACTCCTTGCCGCGGACGAGCCGTTGGATGTGGCGGATGCGCGCATCCGAGCCTTGGCGCGCGAGCTCGCGCCGAGCAGGCGACCCGGCGATCACGCCCAGGCGATGATGGACCTGGGCGCAACCGTGTGTGCGCCCCGCGCGCCCATTTGCGGCGTCTGTCCGCTCAGCGGGGACTGCGCCGCGTTTCCCACCGGACGGCCGGAATCCTTCCCCCGGCGGCCACCCAAGGCGCTCCGGCCGCGCCGCCAGGGCGTGGTCTTCTGGACGCTCGGCGGCGACGGCCGCGTGCTGTTGCGAAAACGGCCCCTTACGGGGCTGCTGGCAGGGTTAATGGAGTTTCCGTCCACCGACTGGCGCGAGAAGCCGTGGGGAATCATCGAGGCACGAGCGCAGGCGCCGGCAAAGGCCGCGTGGCGGCTCATCGAAGGGACCGTGCGCCACAGCTTTACCCACTTCGATCTCGATCTCGCGGTGCTGTCGGGGCGCGTCGACGCCGAAACGTCGCTTGGCTGTTGTTCGCAATGGAGGTGGTGCGCCCTCGAGCGACTCGGCGACCACGCGTTGCCGACGGTGATGCGGAAGGTAGCGCGCCACGCGCTTGGCCATGATCCCAGCGCGGTGGGGCTCGGTCAGGTGTCGTAGGCGACCAGCGAGCCAAACGGAACGTCGAGTTTCTCGCGCCCGTTCAGGAACGTGAGCTCGATCATGCACGCGGCGCCCACCACCTCGGCGCCGACACTTCGGAAAAGCGCGATCGTGGCGGCCATCGTGCCGCCGGTCGCGAGCAAGTCGTCCAGGATGGCGACCCGTTGTCCCGGCACGACCGCGTCGTCTTGGATCTCGACGCTGTCGACGCCGTACTCGAGCGCGTACTCCTGGGCGATCGTGCCCCCAGGCAGCTTGCCGCGCTTGCGGACCATGACGAAGCCGCAGCCGAGCTTGAGCGCAAGCGGCGCGGCCACCAGGAAACCGCGCGACTCGATCCCGGCGAGCACGTCCGGCTGTTGGCTGCTGACGAGTTTCGCAAGCCGGCCCATGCACACCTGCCACGCATCCGGGTGCGCGAGAAGGGTGGAGATGTCGTAGAAAAGGATGCCCGGCTTGGGGAAGTCGGGGATCGATCGAATATGGTCCTTGATGTCGATCGTCATCCTGAGATGGCCTCCCTCGCCGTTACGCCCGAGGCGCGATCCTAGTCGCGCCCGGCGCCTCGCGCAAACGCCCCAAGTCGCGCGCCGGGCCCGCCGTTGGCGCGTTTGCCGCCTTTCGGGGGCAAAAACGGGAACGCAAAGGGCGTTCGTGAAGAGACCGAGCCGGCGCCCGAATCGGGCCGGCACATGGGCACCGCTCCCGATTCATTTGAAACGGCACCCATGGCGTTCGAATCATTTGTTGCTCGGCGTGCTTCGTCCGCGATATTCTTCGACGGTTAGGATCGAGGGAAGTTCCTGGACCGACCGGCGGGTCAACTGTCGCGTCGGTCCGTTGATCATTACCGGGAGGTGAACGTGACGAAAAAGTTGACCTATTCGATATTGGCGGTGGCGCTGGTCGCGGTCGTCGTTGTTGCCGTCTTTTTTATTGCCGAGACCCCGTCGAAGAGCCGCTTCATCGCCATCGGCACGGGCGGTCCGACCGGGGTCTATTTCGTGGTCGGCAACGCCGTCTGCCGTATGGTCCACAAGGAGGCCGCCGAGGGGCGTTCGTCGGGGCGCAAGCACGGCATCCGATGCTCGGCGCCGTCGACGGGTGGCTCCACCTACAACATCGGTCAGATCGCCGAGGGCGAGCTCGACTTCGGCGTCGCCCAGTCCGACTGGCAGTACCACGCCTACAACGGCACCGCGCCGGAAAAGGTCACGGATTTCAAAAAGTTGCGGTCGGTCTTCTCCGTGCATCCCGAACCCTATCAAATCATCGTCGGCACCGATTCGGGCATCGAGTCGTGGGGCGATCTTAAGGGTAAGCGTTTCAACATCGGCAATCCCGGTTCCGGGCAGCGCGGCACCACCGAGGTGCTGATGGACGCCTACGGCACCAAGGCCAGCGATTTCGCGATCGCGACGGAGCTGACCTCGACCGAGCAATCGAAGGCGCTGTGCGACGGCAAGATCGACGCTTACGGCTACACGGTCGGCGTGCCCAACGCCGGCGTCTCGATGGCGACCGACGGCTGCGGCGCCAAGATCATCAACCTGAAAGGCGATATCGAGAAACGGCTGGTGGAATCGCGCTCGTACTACGCCTTCGCCACCATCCCGAGGGGGACGTACAAGACCACCGACAGCGATGTGACTACCTTCGGCGTGATGGCAACGTTCGTCACCAGCGCGGATGTTTCCGAAGACGTCGTTTACGAGGTTACGCGGGCCGTGTTCGAGAACCTCGACGACTTCAGGGCCCTGCACCCGGCCTTCGCCAACCTCGATCCCAAGAACATGATCAGGAACGCCCTTTCGGCGCCGATCCATCCCGGCGCCGCCAAGTATTACAAGGAAAAGGGCTGGATGTAGGTTTGGCGTGACGTCGAAACGTTACGGCCGGCGCCCACGGATACGGGGGCGCCGGCCGTTTCTTTTTTGGCGCGGTCGTGACGGGGGCGAGGGAAGGCGATGACGGCCCAGACGAGCAGCGAGGCGCCGGGAAGCGCGCCCGAAGAGCTTGGGCAAACCCTCGATGCGCTGGAGGACAGCGGCCGCCGGCACGGACCGCGGGTCGCGGTCGTCATCGGTGCGATCGCCGCGCTTTGGTCCGTGTTCCAGCTCTGGATCGCCTCGCCGCTGCCGTTCATCTTCGGCTTCGGAATCATCGTCGACGTGCCCGCCCGCGGCGTCCATCTGGCGTTCGGGCTGCTGTTGTGTTTCCTGATCTTTCCTGGCGGGCGCCGGGCCGACGAAGGGCGTATTCCGCCCCAAGATCTTCTGTTCGCGGTGCTCGGCGCGGGCGCCGCGCTATATTTGTTCCTGGGTTACGACGGACTGGTGGCGCGCCAGGGCGTTCTTCTGGTCCAAAAATTGTCGCTGTTCGGCGTTGACGTCGCGTTTCCCACCGAGGCCGTGCTTGGCGCCGTCGGCATAGGTCTGCTCATGGAGGCGACGCGGCGGGCCATCGGCATCCCGCTCGTCATCGTCGCCGGCGTGTTCCTGCTCTATTCGATCTTCGGCCAATCGATGCCCGAGATGATCTCGCACAAGGGGGTCTCGCTCAATCGTCTGATCGGCTATCAGTGGCTGGGCGGCGAGTCGATTTTCGGCATCCCGATCGACGTCTCGGTGAGCTTCGTCTTCCTGTTCGTGCTGTTCGGCGCGCTCATGAAGAAGGCCGGCGCCGGCAAGTACTTCCTGGATCTCTCGTTCGCCATGGTCGGGCGCTTCCGCGGCGGGCCGGCCAAGGCGGCGATCCTGGCGTCGGGGATGACCGGCGCCATCTCGGGCTCGTCGATCGCCAACGTGGTCACCACCGGGACCTTCACCATTCCGGTGATGCGCCGCATGGGCATGCCGGCGGTCAAGGCCGGCGCCATCGAGGTGGCGGCCTCGACCAACGGTCAGATCATGCCGCCGATCATGGGTGCGGCGGCCTTCATCATCGCCGAATTCATCGGAATCTCGTACTTCGACGTCGTCATCGCCGCCCTCATACCGGCCGTCATCAGCTACATGGCGCTTTTCTACATCTCGCACCTCGAAGCGATGAAACTCGGTTTGCGCGGTCTTCCACGCGAGGAGATTCCACCGTTCCGCCACACCTTCTTCGCCGGCATTCACTTCCTGATCCCAGTCGTGGTGTTGATCTGGTTGTTGATGGTCGAGCGTTGGACGGCCGGCACGGCGGTCTTCTATTCCATCATCCTGATGATGGTGATTCTCGTCGTCCAGCACGCCGCTGCGGCGATGCTCGAGGGCGGAGCCCGGGGTGCCGGACCGGCCCTTATCGCGGGGCTCGGCGAGGTGTACCGCGGCCTGATCGCCGGGGCGCGCAACATGGTCAGCATCGCCGTCGCGGTCGCGGCGGCGGGTATCATCGTCGGCTCGGTATCATCCACCGGCCTCAACAACGCGCTCGTCGGCGTCGTCGAGGCGATCTCGGGTGGCAACGTCTACGTCCTTTTGATCCTGACCGCGGTTCTGTGCCTGGTCCTCGGCATGGGGCTTCCGACCACCGCGAACTACATCGTCGTCGCCTCGTTGCTGGCCGGCGTGCTGGTCGAGCTCGGCAACGCCTCCGGACTGATCTTGCCGCTGATCGCGGTGCATCTGTTCGTCTTCTACTTCGGGCTGATGGCGGATTCGACACCGCCCGTCTGTCTCGCCGCCTTCGCCGCGGCCGCGATCTCGCGCGCCGATCCGTTGAAAACCGGCGTGCAGTCCTTCCTCTACGACATCCGCACCGCGATCCTGCCGTTCGTGTTCATCTTCAACGCCGAGCTTTTGCTGATCGGGGTCGAAAGCGTCTGGCACGGGCTGATGGTGTTCGTGGTCTCGCTCATCGCCATCCTCTGCTTCAGCTCCGTTACCCAGGGTTGGATGTTGGTGAAGGTCAAACTGCACGAGGCGCTGGTCCTGATCGTCGTCATAGTCGCGCTGTTCCGGCCGGGCTTCTTCATGGACATGATCTATCCGCCGTTCGCCGAGATTCCCTTCGATCGTTTCCTCGCGGGCGAGGTGGAGGCGGAGCCGGGGCGCATGCTGCGCCTGCACGCGGTGCGCGAAACGCCCTACGGCGACCGGTTCAAGTTGTTCTTGATCCCGACGCCCGAGGCGGGCACGGCCGCGCCCAAGGGGTTGTACGGGGTCGTCCTCGGCCAAGAGGGCGACGGCCGCTACGCGGTCACCGATCTCGCGTTCGACGGCCCGGCCGAACGGGCGGGTTTGGACTTCGGCGATTACGTTACCGACGTGGACCTCGAGCAGCCCGGCCAACCGCCGAAAGCGCTCGTTTATCCCTTCGGGCTCGCGTTGCTCGGCCTCGTGATCGCGATGCAGTATTTGCGCTGGCGCCGCCGCGCGGACGCAGCGCCTGCTGCTAGCTCTGGGTGATCGGAGAGGCCATGTACGGCGAGATCCTGCTTCCCGTCGACCTCAACGAGGAGAGTTCGTGGCGCAAGGCTTTGCCGAGCGCGCTCGCGTGTTGCCGGGCGTTCGGGGCGAACCTGCACCTGATGGCGGTGGTGCCCGACTTCGGCATGACCGCGGTTGGCCAGTACTTTCCCGAAGGGTACGAAACTCAGGCGATCGCGGCCGCCACCAAGGACCTTCACGCGCTCTCGCGCGACCACGTGCCTGATTCGGTGAACGTCCAGCACGTGGTCGCCTACGGCAGCATCTACGAGGAGATCCTGGCCGCTGCCCGGGCCGTCGAGTGCGATCTCATCGTGATCGCCTCTCAACGGCCTGAACTGAAGGATTACCTGTTGGGCCCCAACGCGGCCAGGGTGGTGCGCCACGC
>JASMAE010000175.1 GCA_030754475.1 Rhodospirillales bacterium | reverse complement strand
CGCGTCAGCCGGGTGCAGCCTCGGCTCCGCTTCCTCGTCCAAGTACTCGGCGATGGCGTTCGATTCGAACAGAGGCCGCCCGTCGACGACGAGGACCGGAACCTGGCCGTGTGGCGAGATCTCCAGAAACCAATCGGGCTTTTCGCGAAGATCGATGTAGGTGACCTTGAAATCGATACCCTTGGCACGCAATACGATCACGGCGCGCTGGACCCAGGGTCAGGTCACCGAGCTGATCAGGTGGTATTTGTCCGTCATGTTTTTTGTCCCCGCCGCGAGGCTTGTTCGGTCGAGAACCGAAACCATAGGGTGAATGCGGAGCATCGTCAAAGGCCGCGCCGGCGCCTCGCCGTCTTCCCGGCCGCCGGCCGCCCGCGAAAAATCCGGTTGCTTCGCCAACATGATACGCGCTTGGCCACTGATGGGTTTCAAGGCTTGTCTATCCACGCCCGGGAACGGCAGATGGTGCCCGTCCACCATTGATCGCCCGACCGGCGGCGGGTTCCGTGTGGGGGCGTCGCGGATCGAACGGCGCACGTCCTCCGCGCCGGGCGGGCGTGTAACAAGGCTCTCGGTTCCGGGCGGCCTTCGGCCCGCGAAGCGTGGTACACTTCGTACCTGTGACGGGCGCCGACGCGGAACCGGGGCGTTGATTCCGGTCGTCGGGCAAGGGGATACTTCGATTCCGGGCTGCGAGCGCGAAGGCGCCCTCGGATCGCGCCGAAACAACGGTAGCGACGGAACGTGAAGTTATGGCCGAAGACGAAGACCTGGACGAAGACGAAGAGTCCGAAGGCGACGGAGATGAAGAATCTCAATCCAAGAAGGGCGGAAAGAAAATGCTCTTCATCGTCATTGGCGTCGTCGTCTTGCTGATCCTCGGCGCCGTCGGGGCATTGTTGGTGGGCCTCCCGGAATCGGCGACCGAGACGACCGTCGAGGAGGAAGAGGAATCGGACGAATCGCTACCCGTGGAAGAAGGGGCCGTGGCCCCCCCGGGGCGCATCTTCCACGAACTCCCCGAGATGCTCGTCGACATGAACGACGTATCGCGACGGACGGCTTTCCTTCGCCTCAAACTGACCCTCGCGCTTGCCGAGGAAAGCGACCGGGCGCGCGCCGAAATGCTGACACCCCGGATCGTCGATCACATGCTCGCGTACCTGCGCGAGGTTCGGGCCGAGGAGATCTCGGAGTCGGCGGGAATGCATCGCATGCGCGAGGAGTTGCTGAAACGCGCCGCGATCGCCATTGCACCGGCCAAGGTGGAGGACATCCTGTTCACCGAGGTGCTCATGCAATAGGCGCGTCGATACGACAGCCCGCCATCGGTAACCATGCCTATCCTTGCTCTTTTCCGCTAACGGGCGCGCGCGTGGGACGTTTGCCATCCCTTCGCGCCCGCGATATCTTCGCCGCGACCGGATCTCGATGATTGCGCCACGCCCGAGACGCCGGTCGCTCCGCAACGAGGGTGCGTTCATTGGCGAACCCCATTCAAGACAGCCTGCTTCGCGAGATCGACGAGGACCTGCGCCACGAGCGCTACGCCAAGCTTTGGAAGAAGTACGGCGCCTTCGTCATCGCCGCCGCGGCCGCGCTCGTCATCGGTGTCGCCGGCTATCAAGGCTGGCAAAGTTACGATATCCGAAGCCGCGAGTCCGACGGCGAAAAGTTCGTCGAAGCCTTGATGCGCGTCGAAGCGGGGCGGCTCGACGAGGCGCGGCTCGCGTTTTCGGAGATGGCTTCGGACGCCTCGGCGGGCTACGCGCTGCTGGCACGCTTCCAACAGGCGGCGGTCCTCGCGCGGTCCGGAGATGGGGCGGCGGCGTCGGCCGTCTACGGCGCGATTGCCGACGATTCGGGTGTTGACCGCGAGTACCGGGACTTCGCCCTCGTGGTGAGCGCACTCGCGGGTCTCGACACGGCCGACACGACGACGCTTGCCGAACGCCTCGCGCCTCTCACCGCTGAAGACAATCCCTGGCGCCATTCCGCCCGCGAACTGAACGCATTGCTCGCGGTCCGCCGGGGCGACCGGAACGGAGCGCGTGAAATCTTCTCCATGATCGAGAACGATCCGACGGCGCCGGCCGGCATCCGTGTTCGCGCCGCCGAGCTGCTCGCGATTCTCGGCGGTTGATCGAGAAAGCGGTCTCAGTCCCGGAACCATGGCTCGTTTCGCCTTCATCGTCGCCGCCTTCGCCCTGACGACGGCCTGCGACACTTGGCTCGGCGAAAACGAGGCCCCGCCGCTCCCCGGCGAACGAATTTCGGTCCTTGCCCACGAGCGCCAGCTTGCACCCGAGATCGACCCGGCGAGCGACAGGATCCTCCTCCCGCCCCCGTCGGTCAATTCGGATTGGCCGCAGCCCGGCGGCTATGCCAATCACGCCATGCATCACATTGCGGTGGGCGACGTTCTTCGCAAGGCGTGGTCGTCCGACACCGGCGACGGCGCGGACGACGACAAAAGGGTCGTTGCCTCGCCCATCGTTGCCGCGGGCCGGATCTTCGCCATGGACGCCGAATCGGTGGTCACGGCGTTCGATGCCCAGTCGGGTCAGCGGCTGTGGCAAACGGATCTGACCCCGGAAGAAGAGGAAGACGAGGGCCATTTCGGCGGCGGAATCACCCATGCGGGCAACCTGGTCTACGTCACGACGGGATTCGCCCAAGTGATCGCGCTCGACGTATCGAACGGCGCCGTCGTTTGGCAGCGATCCATGGAATCGCCCATGCGGGCGGCACCGACCGAGCGGGGCAGGCGGCTGTTCGTGGTTACCGTCAACAACGTTATTCATGCCCTCGATGCGTCCGGGGGCGCCTCGTTGTGGACCCACACCGGAATTGCAGAGACGGCAAGCCTGCTCGGCGGCGGCAGTCCTGCGGTAGACGAAGGGGTCGTGGTGGTCCCCTTCTCGTCCGGCGAACTCGTGGCGCTTCGCGTCGCGAACGGCCGCGTGCTCTGGACCGACACCTTGACGTCCCCGCGCCAGGCGCGGCTTGTCACCGCGCTTGCCCACATCCGCGGGCGTCCGATCATCGACCGCGGCCGAGTCTTTGCGATGGGCGTCGGAAACATGATGGTGTCGATCGAGCTGCGCAGCGGTCGGCGCATCTGGGAACGGGAAATCGGGGGGCTCGAAAACCCCTGGGTCGTCGGCGATTTCCTGTACGCCATCACCAGCGACGCCAAGGTGATCGCGCTTTCGCGCGACGACGGGCGCATCCATTGGGTGACGCCGCTCGGGCGATTCGAGGATGAGGAGGACAGGAAGGATCCGATTACCTGGTCGGGGCCGATCCTTGCCAGCGACCGCTTGATCGTCGCGGGCTCGCACGGCGAGGCGCTGGCGGTCTCTCCGTACACGGGACGAATCCTGGGTCGGATGCGCCTGCCGAACGGAGTCTCGGTGCCGCCGATCGCCGCCGAGCGCAGCGTTTTCTTCCTCACCGACGACGCCGAGCTCATCGCTTATCGCTAAGCCGTCCATAACCACCCTGGCCGACCGTCGGACCATGACCCACTCCGTCGCCATCGTCGGTCGCCCCAACGTCGGGAAATCGACCCTGTTCAACCGGCTTGTCGGCCGACGAATCGCGCTGGTGGATTCGCGCCCCGGTTTGACCCGCGATCGGCACGAGGGGCGCGCCAAGCTCGGCGATCTGGTATTCGAAGTCGTCGATACCGCGGGCCTGGAAGAGGCACCGTCGGAATCGCTCGAAACCAAGATGCTCTTGCAAACAGAACGCGCGCTTGCCGGAGCCGACGTAGCGCTGTTCCTCATCGACGCCCGCGCGGGGATCACACCAACCGACCGTCACTTCGCAAGCTGGCTTCACGAGCACGGCACACCCGTAATTCTGGTCGCGAACAAATGCGAAGGCGAGGCCGGGCTTTCGGGCCTTCTCGAAGCCTACGCGCTCGGCTTCGGAGACCCCCTCCCGGTTTCGGCCGAGCACGGTGAGGGCATGGGCATTCTTTACGACGCTCTGGCGCCTTCCCTCGGCGCATCCCCGCGCGCCGGCGAAGACCGGCTTGGCGCCGCCGGCCCCGGGATATCAACGAAACCGCTGCAGCTCGCCATCGTCGGACGGCCCAACGTCGGAAAGTCAACCCTGATCAATCGGCTTCTCGGCGAGGAAAGGATGCTCACCGGACCCGAACCCGGAGTCACGAGGGACGCCATCGGTGCCGAATGGCGGCATTCGGGCTTGCGGATTCGTCTGATCGACACCGCCGGTCTCAGGCGTCGGCCACGGGTGACCGACAGGTTGGAACGTCTTTCCGTCCAGGACGCGGGACGCGCCATCCAGTACGCCGAGGTCGTGGTCCTGGTCATCGACGGGCTCGCGATCCTCGAGAAACAGGACCTCACGATCGCGCGAAACGTGATCGACGAAGGCCGCGCCCTGGTAATCGCGATCAACAAATGGGACCTGGTCCGCGCACGCAAAGATGCGCGCCGGCTTATCGCCCGGCGGCTGACGGACTCGCTACCGCAGGTCCGCGGCGGTCCCTGGATCGAGCTGTCGGCGCGG
>JASMAE010000174.1 GCA_030754475.1 Rhodospirillales bacterium | reverse complement strand
GCGGACTTCAACTTCTACCGCATGGCCGTGAGCCGCGCCCGCTACGTGGGTGGATTCGCGAAGGCCGCGATCTCGTCTTAGGAGGCCCCGGACCGGCGGCGATGGCGGCGTGCGAGGCGGGCTTGGTCGAGCACCTGAATGCAGACCACGCCGACGTCGTCCAGCTCTATGCGCGCGCCCTACTCGGGCGCAAGGGCGACGGCTGGCGGGTGATCGGGGTGGATCCCGAAGGGATCGATTTGCAGCAGGGCGCGAACCACGCGCGCCTGCGTTTCCCGACTCCGGTGAGCGCCGCCGCCGCCTGCCGCGAGGCGCTTTCGGCGCTCACCCGGGGCGCGCGGGCGCGCTAGCGGCTGACGCGTGCGCGATGCGGGTGTTGGGGTCCGTTTCCCTTGCATCGCCGGTTCGTTTCGTGCAAATCACGCGAAAGCGAGAATCAATCTCCGCAGGGCGGGCCGGATCGACCGCGCCGACGGAATCCGCCCGGGGCCGAACGGGCGCTAGGGGGGGCGATGAGCACCGGGGGCAAGGGCAGGACCACCAACCGGCGTCTTCTCGCCTGGGTCGATGAAATCGCGGCGCTGTGCAAGCCGGACGCGATTCACTGGTGCGACGGCACCCAGGGCGAGTACGACCGTCTGTGCGCCGAGATGGTCGAGAGCGGCACCTTCATCGCGCTGAACGCGGACAAGCGGCCGGGCAGCTTCCTGGCGCGGTCCGATCCCGACGACGTTGCCCGCGTCGAGGACCGAACCTTCATCTGCAGCCGAAACGAAGACGACGCCGGCCCCACCAATAACTGGGTCGATCCGGACGAAATGAAGGCCCGTCTTCGCGGCCTCTTCGACGGCGCCATGCGCGGGCGCACCATGTACGTGGTTCCGTTCAGCATGGGTCCGCTGGGATCGCCCATCGCCCACATCGGCGTCCAGGTCTCGGATTCGCCGTACGTCGCCGTGAATATGCGGATCATGACCCGGATGGGCCAACAGGTGTTGGACACGCTCGGCGACGGCGATTTCGTCCCCTGCCTGCACTCGGTGGGCGCGCCGTTTGAGAGGACCGCCGCCGACGTTCCCTGGCCGTGCAATCCCGAGAAGTACATCGTGCAATTCCCCGAGGACCGCTCGGTCTGGTCCTTCGGCAGCGGCTACGGCGGCAATGCGCTTCTCGGCAAGAAGTGCTTCGCGCTTCGCATCGCGTCGGCCATGGCCCGCGACGAGGGCTGGCTCGCCGAACACATGCTGATCGTCGGCGTCGAATCGCCGGACGGCGAAAAGACCTACATCGCCGCGGCGTTCCCCAGCGCCTGTGGCAAGACCAACCTCGCCATGCTGATCCCACCCGAGGGCTTCGACGGCTGGAAGGTGTGGACCGTCGGCGACGACATCGCCTGGATCAAGCCGGGGTCGGACGGGCGGCTCTACGCCATCAACCCCGAGGCCGGCTACTTCGGGGTGGCGCCGGGGACGTCGATGGAATCCAACCCGATCGCGATGCGCACCCTGACCAGTGAGAGCATCTTCACCAACGTCGCGCTGACCGACGACGGCGACGTCTGGTGGGAGGGGATGGACGGAGATCCGCCGGCCCACGCCATCGACTGGCGCGGTCGCGATTGGACCCCGGGCGCGAACGGACCCGCGGCGCACCCCAACTCGCGCTTCACCGCGTCTGTGACCCGGTGTCCCAGCCTCGATCCGGCCTGGGACGATCCGGCCGGCGTGCCGATCAGCGCCTTCGTCTTCGGCGGCCGGTTGAGCCAGGGGTTTCCGCTGGTCTACCAGGCCTTCGACTGGTGCCACGGCGTCTATCTCGCCGCGACCATGGGCTCGGAGGCGACGGCCGCCGCGGTCGGACAGGCGGCGATCCGGCGCGATCCGATGGCGATGCTGCCGTTCTGCGGTTACAACATGGCCGATTACTGGCGCCACTGGCTCAATATGGGCAAAACCGTGGACGTGGCGCCGGCGATTTTCCGCGTCAACTGGTTCCGCAAGGACGGATCGGGGGCATTCATGTGGCCCGGGTTCGGCCAGAACATGCGGGTTCTCAAGTGGATCGCGGACCGGGTGCGGGGCCGCATCGACGCGCTCGAAAGCCCGTTCGGGTTGGTGCCGCGTTACCGCGATCTCCACTGGAAGGGGCTCGACTTCCCCGCCGAGCGCTTCGGCGCGCTCATGGAGATCGATCGCGGCGCCGGCGTCGCCGAAGCCGAGGATCAGCGCGCGCTGTTCGAGCAGTTCGGCGCAAGGTTGCCCGACGAGATGGAGCGCCAGCGCCAGGCGCTCGCCGAGCGCATGACGTCGGCGCCCGAGGTCTGGCGGCCGGACGAGTAGGCCGCGCCGACGCCCCGCGGTCACGACGAGGTTTGCGGGCCTCCGTCGTCGCCGTCGAGGTCCGAATCCCTTCTGAAGTAGCGCGCATTGCCGGTCGTGGCTTCGGCCTCGCCGCGGTCCACGGCCCGGCGGCCCCGCCGCCGTTCGCCTGGCGCCTGCTCGGCGCCGCGCGGTTCGGCGCGGCGCTCGTGCAAAGCCTTGCCGCAATGGGGGCACACGCCGACGCGTTCGCGAATGCTATTCGCCACATCTTGCAGCACCGTCTCGGCCTCGTCGTCGCCGAGGCCGAGCGTCGCGCGCGATCGCGCGAGGACCCGCATCTCGTCGTGGGTGAGCACGCCGTCCTTGAGCGCCTTGGCGACCTCGCCTTCGTATTCGATCCGGCGCCGTCGCACGGCGCCCATGAAGCCCGAGGCGAGCAGGCCGGCCGGCAGAGCCACCATGCCGACGCCGATGACGCCGAGAATCGCGCCGAGGATCTTTCCGAGCACGGTGACGGGTACGACGTCGCCGTAACCCACCGTGGTCATGGTAATGACGGCCCACCAGATGGCGGCGGGAATGCTGCCGAAGGCCTCGGGCTGGGCGTGTTGTTCGGCGAGATAGGTGAAGCTGGCGGCGATGACGAGCAGGAGGAGAAGCAGAAACATCGCGACGCCAATGCTTCGCGATTCTTCCTTCAGCACCTGCGAGAGCAATGAGATCGAGGATGCGTACCGGGTCAGCTTGAAGATGCGGAGCAGCCGAAGGACGCGCAGGATTCGCAAATCCGCATCGACGAAGAACGCGAGGTAGAAGGGAAGGATCGCCACCAGATCGATCACCGCCATGGGCGAAATCATGTAGCGAAGGCGCCCGATCACAGGCGCGCGGAACCGGGGATCGGGCGATTCCGTGGCCGACCACACGCGAAAGGCATACTCGAT
>JASMAE010000173.1 GCA_030754475.1 Rhodospirillales bacterium | reverse complement strand
CTCACCTTCGAGGGCGCGAGGCGCGTGATCCCCGGATACAACGTCATGGGCGTGGCCAAGGCGGCGCTCGAAGCCAGCGTCCGCTACCTCGCCGTCGACTTAGGCCCCGCGAACGTTCGGGTGAATGCGCTTTCGGCTGGTCCGGTTCGCACGCTGGCCGGAAGCGCGATCGGCGGCGCGCGGCGGATCCTGCGTACGAGCGCGGCCAACGCCCCGCTTCGACGCAATGTTCGTCTCGACGAAATCGGCGCGGCGGCGCTCTATCTCCTGAGCGATCTGTCCGCGGGCGTGACCGGCGAGGTCCATTCCGTCGATTGTGGCTATCGCGTGACCGGAATGGCGGCCCGCCCTCCCGCCGAAAATGAATCAGATTCGTATAATAATTCAACCGTGTAGGCGAATATATTCGATTCGTTCAAAAGAAATCTTGTGTCCCGGGCGCGTGCAGGTTATTGCATGGAGTAGCGTCGCCGACCATATTGGAACCATGAACCGCGAACGGCCCTACAACAAGGTGATCGCACGTTTGCGCGAGGCGGGATTGCGGCCGACGCGTCAA
Organism: Rhodospirillales bacterium; assembly: GCA_030754475.1. Taxonomy (GTDB): domain Bacteria; phylum Pseudomonadota; class Alphaproteobacteria; order Rhodospirillales; family JASLLV01; genus JASLLV01. Next base: position 3,487 of record JASMAE010000173.1, on the reverse strand, counting down.
CGGCTCGCCCTTGCGAAGCTTCTGTTCGAGGACGGCGATCGCCACGTCAGCGCCGAACTTCTTTACGGCGAAGCCCGACGGGCGGGGGTTCGCGTATCGCTCGCGACCGTCTACAACACACTCCATCAGTTCTCCGCGGCCGGTCTCATGAACGAGGTCGTCGTCGATTCGACACGGTCGTATTTCGACACCAACACCGTCGAGCACCACCACTTCTACTTCGTCGATTCGGGACGCCTCGAAGACATCCCCGAGGATGGGATCGGGCCGATAGAGCTTCCGGAACCGCCCCCCGGGACAACCATCAAGCGGGTCGACGTGGTCATTCGCCTTGCCGGCGACAGCTCCTGATCTTTTCTGTTTTTGCAGCCGTTTAAGAAAGTTATTAGAGTCGTTGTAAAAGACTTGACGGACCGTCGCGCCGATATCATATTACCGGCGAGCGTGTCACGCGAGTGCTGCGCCCGCAAACATTCCGCGGAAGAAAAAGGGGGACAAAGATGCCCAGTTTGAAGGGATCGAAAACCGAACAGAGCCTCAAAGACGCATTCGGCGGCGAATCCATGGCGAACCGCCGCTATCTCTATTTCGCCCAGAAGGCGGATGTCGAGGGCTACAACGACATCTCGGCCGTGTTCCGCTCCACCGCCGAAGGCGAGACGGGTCACGCCCATGGTCACCTCGAGTTCCTCGAAGAGGTGGGAGATCCCGCGACCGGCCTCGCCATCGGCAAGACCGGCGACAACCTGAAGGCCGCGATCGCGGGCGAGACGCACGAGTACACGGACATGTACCCGGGCATGGCGAAGACCGCCCGCGAAGAGGGATTCGACGAGATCGCCGATTGGTTCGAAACCCTCGCGAAGGCCGAGAAATCCCACGCCGGGCGCTTTCAAAAGGCGCTCGAGTCCATGGACGCCTAGGGTCCGAGCGGACGTTGAGGCCGGCCGAGGCGCAGCCGTGTTGTCTGCGCCTCGGCGCCGGCCCGATCCCGGTTCCGCGATCCGCGAACGCGACCCGCGGTCAATGAGGCCATCATGGGTGAAGGCGGCCTAGGCGCGCCGAAACGGCGGCCCATCGCATGGCGGGACGACGACTTTCTCGATCCCGTCAAGCTGGACGCGGAGATGCGACGCGTCTTCGACATCTGTCACGGGTGCCGCCGCTGCTTCAACCTTTGCGGCAGCTTTCCGCGGCTCTTCGATCTGATCGACGGTACTGAAAGCGGCGAGCTCGACGGTGTCGCGAGCGCCGCCTTCAAGGGCGTGGTCGACGCCTGCACGCTGTGCGACATGTGCTTCATGACCAAGTGCCCGTATGTGCCGCCACACGAGTTCGATCTCGACTTCCCGCACCTCATGCTGCGCTATCGCGCGCTCGAGTTCTCCTTGGGCCAGGTCGGCCTTAACAAGCGTCAGCTCGCCGAGACCGATCGCAACGGCCGTTTGGGCTGCCGGGTGGCGCCCATCGCGAACTGGGCGAGCCGGCGCGACCAAGCGACCACGCGCGGGCTCATTGAGCGGGTCTTCGGCGTCCATCGCGATGCTGCGCTGCCGGAATTCGCACCCCGGCCGTTGACCGAGGCCGCGCGCGCGATCACCGTGAATGCGGACGCGCCGGCGTTCGGCCGCAAGGTGGCCCTCTTTGCCACCTGTTTCTGCAATTACAACGACACCGCGATCGCCGCCGCTGCGCTCTCGGTGCTGGCCCGCAACGGCGTCGAGACCGAGATCGTCTATCCGGGATGCTGCGCGATGCCCCATCTCGAGAACGGCGATCTCGCTCGGGTTGCCGAATCCGCGCGCACCGCGGCGGACGCACTCGTGCCGTTGATCGAACGGGGCTACGACGTCGTGGCGCTGGTTCCTTCCTGTGCGCTGATGATGAAGTTCGAATGGCCCCTGATCGTGACCGGTGATAAGGGAATCGCGCGGATCGCGAGCGCGACTTTCGACGTCAGTGAATACGTCGTCGATATCGCGCGAAAAGAGGGTCTCGCCGACGGGCTCAAGCCCCTGGACGGCGACATGACTTTGCACCTTGCCTGTCACGCGCGGGCCCAGAACGTCGGTCAGAAGGCGCGCGAGCTTTTGGAGCTGATCCCCGGCGCGAGCGTTTCGGTGATCGAGCGGTGCTCGGGCCACGGCGGCGCGTGGGGCGTGATGAAGGATAATTTTGCTCTCGCCCTCAAACTCGGCAGGCCCGTGGCCCGCGAGGCGGCGCGCAACCGCTCGGCCTACGTGGTGTCCGAGTGTCCGCTCGCCCGCGAGCACATCGTTCAGGGGATGGAGGCGGTAGACGATGCGGTCCCGCCGGTCCGCGATCTCCGCCATCCCATCCAGCTTTTGGCCAGGGCGTACGGCATCTGATGGAGGCGAAGACGCAGATGACGGCGAAACGATGGATGACGGCCGCCGACGTCACGGCCATGGAGGATTACGCGCGCGCGCGCGGCGCCCGGCGCGAGGCGATCCGGGCGTTGAAGAAGGACCGTCGCGTCGCGGTCGGTCCCGACGCGACGTTCTATTTCGAATGCTTCGAGACCATGCTGCACCAGGTGCACGAGATGCTATTCGTCGAGAAGGGCGGCGCGGCGCAACTCGCCGGCGAGCTCGAGGCCTACAACCCGCTCGTCCCCCAAGGGCGCGAGCTGGTGGCGACGTTCATGATCGAAATCGCCGAGCCCGCCCGCCGGGCGCGGGTCCTTGCCGAACTCGGCGGCATCGAGGAGGCCATCACGCTGGGAATCGATGGCGAGACCGTCTGTGCCAAGGCCGAGCGCGACGTCGATCGCACCACCGCCGAAGGGAAGGCCTCGGCGGTCCACTTCCTGCACTTCCCGTTCACGCACGCCCAGATCGAGGCGTTTCGCCGGCCCGGAGCGCAAATACGCTTGTGCATTGATCACGCGCGCTACGCCCACGCGACGACGATCCCGAACGCGGTTGCCGCCGCCCTCGCCGGCGATTTCGACTAAACGGATAATGCGCTAGATCGTTATCCACTCACGTGGAATCGCGCCCGCCTGTGGGTCGGTGCCGCGCAAACGGGTGAAGCGTTAGCGCAGGACCTCGTCCGTGTAAACGCCCCAGAACTCGACCCGGCGCAACCAGCCCTCGAAACCGTCGATTTCGACCTTGCACCAGCTTGCGCCGTCGGGGCATTCGACGATTCGTCCGATGACGCCCGACTCGGCGCGCGCCACGGCGTCGCTCCGCGTGTTCATGCTCTTGCGCAGCGTGCGGACGCTGCCCGTGATGATGATGGTGCGCGTGCCGTCGAGCATGCTTTGGTGGACCCAGCCTTGCGTCCCCTCCCAGTCGCGCACTTTCCGCCAAGTGTCGTACTCGGCGACGATCTCGAGCGGTAAAAGCTGACGATTGTAGACCCAGTCCACGGGGTATTGGACCCCGGGACCGGTGCGCAGATTTGCCTCGGTCGCGCGAAGGCTCACGAACCGCGGGAGCGGCAGGCCCGTACCTTCCGC
>JASMAE010000172.1 GCA_030754475.1 Rhodospirillales bacterium | reverse complement strand
CCTCGTGATCGACGATCTCGCCGACCGCCGCCACGACGCCGATGTTCTCCTCGACCCGACGCTGGGGCGCAGTGCCGCGGATTACGCCGCGCTCGTGTCCGATCGGTGCGAAGTTCTGACCGGACCGCGATACGCGTTGCTGCGTTCCGAATTCGCCGCGGCGCGCGCGGCGGCGCTCGACGCCCGCGACCGCGCTTGCGGGCGTCTGTTGGTGACCCTTGGCGTAACCGACCCGGGCAATCTCACCGAAACGGTACTCGAAGGCATTGCTGCGAGCGGGCTCGCGCTTGCCGTGGATGTCGTGCTGGGCTCTTCGGCGCCGCATCTGAGCCGCGTCCTTGCCCGGGCGCAGGCGATGCCCCAGCCGACCCGGGTGCTCGTGGACGCGGGTGACATGGCGGCGCTCATGACCGCCGCCGACCTTGCGATCGGAGCCGCGGGCGGGACCGCGTGGGAACGCTGTTGCCTGGGGCTCGCAAGCATCACCGTCACGGTGGCCGAGAACCAGCGCCCGATTTCGGACGCCCTGGTCCGCGCCGGCGCGGTCGAATCACTCGGCTCAGGCGCCGGCCTGACGCCCGAGGCCGTTTGCGCGGCCCTCGTCCGTTTGGCAACGGATTCGAAGAAGCGGCTGCGGATGGCCCGCGACGCAGCCACCGTCTGCGACGGCCGCGGCGCGGACCGGGTCTTGCGCGTGCTGATGCGCGTGTGCGAGGGGGCGGGCGGGCCGTGAGAGTTCTGGTGCTCTCGTCCTATGCCGAGCCGATCGCCGCCACGTTCGCGCGCGAAAACGATACCGTCGTGGTCCACGAAGGCGAGGTCGATCCCGCGTTTCTCGCCGCGAATGCGATCGACATGATCGTGAGCTACGGCTATCCCCGAATCCTCAAACGCGACGTGGTCGCGGCCTACGAGGGCCGCATCGTCAACCTCCATATCTCCTTGCTTCCTTGGAACCGCGGCGCCGACCCCAACTTCTGGAGCTTCTTCGACTCGACGCCCAAGGGCGTTACGATCCACAGGATCGACGAGGGCATGGACACTGGCGCACTTCTCGCCCAACGGGAGATGCGCTTCGCCGCGGGCGAAACCCTGGCGACGAGCTACGAGAAGTTGCGCCGTGCGCTGGAAGCCTTGTTCGACGAGACTTGGCACGACATAAAGGACGGGCGATGCGAGGCCCGCTCCCAGACCGGCGCGGGGTCGTATCATCGGGCCCGCGACAAGGAAGCGATCATGCAGTCATTGCCGAATGGATGGGAAACCCCGGTCGCCGACGTCGTGGCGCTGGGCCGCCGCGTCCGAGCCGGGAGCGGCCGAGGCGGG
>JASMAE010000171.1 GCA_030754475.1 Rhodospirillales bacterium | reverse complement strand
GGACGCATCGGCCCATCGCGCGACCAGATCCTCGTAAGCGAACACTGTCGCCATATGCGTTCCCCCCGAAAATAGGGATCGCCAAAACAAGGAAACATTGTCAGGCAAGATTGTGAAGCAATGGTAAATCGATCGGTTGTTTTCCGATGTGGGGGCGGTGGGCGACGAGAGGGTCGCCGATGATCGTTCCCCGATGCGCCACACCAAACACACACGCAGGTGGTCTCAGGCAACCCTCCGTTCGTTCGACGCTTCGCGATCGTGGCCAGCCGGATGCTCATCGTCATGCTGGCGGGCGCGTCGTTCGAGAATCGCGAGGTTCCGTGAATCCTCGGCCCGGGCTTCGCCCATGTGCGTGAGCGTGTTTTCCAATTTGGTGTGACGCTTTTGCAACGCCTGGACTCGGTTGGCGAGTTCGCCAAGCGCCGCTTCTACGGCGATGGCGCGGGCGTTCCCGTCGTCTTCGACGTGCCGGTGAATCCTCGTCTGAACGGATGCCGCACACCAAAGCGCGACAAAGCTGAGGAAGAAGGCAAGGATGCTGAGCAGAATATGCAAAACCGCCTCGTACCGGAAAGTTCGCAAACCATAGGACGCGTCCATGCGACATCATGGGAATTAAAGACTGGTTAACACCAGATGAGGGGCGACGAGAACATTCGTGCCGCGCCCCAGAGATGGGCGCCGATCGCGGCGCCGCGGCCGAACGCTTGGCGAGCCGTTGGTCTACGTTGGTTGCGCGTCGGCGCCACGGTCCGCGCCTTCTTGCGCGGCCGCATCGAGAACGCGCGCAAGGACCGCGGGGTCGTGTGCGCCCGCGATTGCCACGCGGCCGTCGAAGACGAACGATGGGACGCCGTTGACGCCGAGCCTGTGGGCCCGGGCGTGCTCTTCGTAAACGAGCCGCACGTCTTCATCGCCGGTCAGATATCGCTCGAGGTCGGTGGCATCCAGTCCGAGCCGCGTTCCGATCTCGACGAGTTCCGACACCTTGCCGATGTCACGTCCGCTGACGAAGTAGGCGAAAAACAGAGCTTCGACCGCGCTGTCGACCCTGTCGTTCTCGGCCGCATGGAGAACGAAACGGTGCGAATTGACCGAGTTCGCCGTGCGCGCGATGCGCTCGAACGCGAAATCGATATCGACCGACCGTCCCACCGTGCAGATCGCGCCGTAGATGGTGCGCGCTCTTTGTTCGCCCCCGAATTTCTGGATCAAGTAGGTGTTGCGATCGACTCCTCCCTCGGGCATTCCCGGGTTCAACAGGAACGGTCGCCAGCGCACCGTGGGCGAAAGGTGCGGGCGCAAGGCCAACGCCTGCTCGAACCGGCGCTTGCCGATGTAGCACCATGGGCAGACGGTGTCGTAGACGATGTCGATGTTCATCGCGCCGTCAATCCAGGTTCGCCCGAGCCCGCGCAATCAGGCCGTCCGCCTCGTCTCCGGCCTCGAGTTCTGCAAGACCCACTTCGACCGGCACCGAAATCGGCTGGTACACCTCGGCAACGGCGAAGTCCGTATGGCTGATGATGCCGGCGATCCGCTGCATCACGGCGCTTGCCTCTCGAAGCGGGGTATCGGGCAAGATGACGCAAAAGTCATGCGCGGAGTACCGCGCGATCAGATCCTCGACCCGGATCAGGCCCGTGATCCACTGACCGATCTGGCGAACGAGGTCGTCCGCCGCCGAATCGGCGAACTGCACGCGCACGGCCTCGGCCTCGGGAACGGACAAGAAGACCGCCGTCACATGCTTGCGCCAAGCGCGCGCGGCGGCGATCACGCTTTCGATATGACGGTTCAGAAAATCGCGGCTGTAGGTTCCGGTTGCCGGATCGAGCGTCGCCAGCCCCTTGGTTTCCTCGATTCCCGTGCGAAGCCTCCAGCGCCGGCGTTGACGCTCCACCAGAGTCTTCAAGACGAAGCGAACCTCCGCCTCGTCGAAGGGGGCGACGATAAGCCGGCTTACGCCTCGGCCATAGGCTTCGGACGCGTCCGCGAACGCCGCAGGCGCCGCCACCACGACCATCGGCACGTTGAAGAGCCTTGGGTTGTTGCGGACCTGCTCGCACAGCTCCAGGACCGGTTCGCTTGCCTCGCCGTCGCCAAGGAAGACGACGCAGGCGTCGAATGCCCGATCGTCGAGAAGCCGAGCGGCCTGGGAGACGCCGTCCGCCGATTCGATCGAGCAATCTGAGCCGAGATTTGCGGCGAGCAAGGCTTGGTGATCGGCGCCGGCGCCGGCCACCACGAGCGCCGGCCGCGCCTCGGAGTCGGCGGCTGCCACCGCTCCCGCCTCATGGCCGAACTCGCGCGCGAGCGCCACTCGGCGGGCAAGCTCGGCGCGCATGGTCGAAAGCCGCAGTAGGGGCTGCAAACGGAACCACAGCGCGCTGAACCCATCGTCCGCCATCATCACATCGTCGGCACCCGCCGCGAGGGCGCGTCGAAAGACCTCGGGGCTCCGATCGGCGCCGGCAAGAACGACGGGAACGATCTCATCGCCGCCGCTCAGGGCGGACGCGGCCTGGAAGCCATCGAACGCCGACGATGAGGCGCCGACGATCACGACGTCGGGCTGCGTCGCGCGAACCGTATCGCCGAGTGCGGCAGCGTCGTCGAGCACGCGCGTCGAGTAGTCATGGCTCGTCAGGTGTTCGACCAACCCGTCCCGATACGGCGAGCCTTCGCCGGCGATAAGGATATTTGCCAAGCGGCTCATGGCAGGGTGATCAGCATTTGCCTCTTCATCCGCGAATCCGGCGCTCGCCGTTTCGCCGACCCGGATTATACATTTCGTCAGGTCGTGCGCAGCCGTCGATGATCTGTTAAATAGGAAGGTGGAGACCCGGTTCGACGGCCCCAGCGATCTCCCAACAGGGATCGACGAGGAGTGTCGGCCGCTGTCGGGTCGACCAACAACAAAGAGAATGACTCGCGCTCAAGCGTTCGGGTGCGGGTCCGCAAGTCCCCCATCCCTTGCCCGTCCCGTTTGCTCGGGACGGGTGTCTTTTTGCCGCGATCGACGAAGACCGCGCCGGCCGGTCAGTAGATAAGCCGGACGACGACGGCGTCCATCGCACCCCAGATCCGCTCCGAGAAGACGTAGCCGAGCATCAGCGCCGCGGTCCACGATAGCGGCGAGATCCACCAGAACGATGCTCGCCTCGCCACTCGTCGCAGGCGTCGCGGGCGTGGGTTCGTCGCAACGTGATGCGCCGCTCGCGGCCCTCGCGTTCTTCGGCAAGCTGTTGGAGGTTGTGGGCAAGCTCTTCGATCGTGACAGAGATCGTCTTCGCGTACATGGCACTCACCCGTCCTTCTAAGGGTTCGAATCGAATGCGGCACCGTTCTCGGGCCGCGGCCATGTCCGCAGACATAAACCCTGATCCTTTCCGATTCGTTAACACCGCCGCGACCGGTTCCCACGGCCGGGCAGGGGCC
>JASMAE010000170.1 GCA_030754475.1 Rhodospirillales bacterium | reverse complement strand
CGCAGCGCCATGAGCGCGAATGCCCGATCGAGATCCATGCCCATCTCCGTCATCCTGGTCTCGCGCAGCGGCGTTCGGGTGTCGCCGGGCGCGACGGCGTTGACCCGCACCCCGTAGGGCGCGAGGTCGAGCGCGAAGTTACGGGTCATCTGCACCACCGCGGCCTTGGTCACGCAATAGGAGAACTTGCCCGGCTCGGCGAAAAGCCCGAGCTCGGAGGCGTTGTTGACGATGGCTCCGCCGTGCTGATCGCGCATCAGCCGTCCGGCCGCGCGGCTCAGGAAAAAGACGGCGTTGACGTTGACGTCAAGCGCGGCCTGCCAGTGCTCGTCGCTGGTCTCAAGCGCCCCGAAGCGGTACGAGACGCCGGCGTTGTTCACGAGCACGTCGAGGCCGCCGAGCGTGGCGTGCGTCTCGGCGATCACGGTCTCGCAAACGCGGGGATTGCGAATATCGGCGGCCATGAATACGGCTCGCGCCCCGGCCCTTTCCGCTTCCGCCCGCACTGCCTCGCCGCGCGCCTTGTCGCGGCCCGTAATCATCACGTCCGCGCCGGCACCCGCGAAGGCCAGCGCCGTGGCGGCGCCGATGCCCGACGTCGAACCCGTGACCAGGACCTTTTTCTGCGAAAAATCCATCGCCGCTTTCCCTTTCTCGCACCGAGGGGATCTCAGGTCTCGAACATGGTGATGATCGAGGCGCCGTCGTTGTCGCCGTAGCCGCGCCCTACGTGCATCCGCCAAAGCTCGGTCGCGAGGCCGGTGATCGGAAGCGACGTTCCGTTGGCGCGGGCCACGTCGCGGATGATGTCGAGGTCCTTGTTCAGGTTCTTCGACTGCCCCCGGGGCGAGAAGTCGCGGGCCAGCATATTGGGAACGTCGATGTGCAGGAGTTTCGATTCCGCAAGCCCGCCCTCGAGCACGCCCGGCAGCGCCGCCGGGTCGAGCCCGGCGCCGCGCGCGAAGCTGATCATCTCGGCCATCACGATCCGCGAACACCCGATCACGAGCTGATTGCAGAGCTTGGTGAGAAGGCCCGCGCCCAGCGGCCCCATGTGGACGAGCTTTTTCGCCAGGGGCGCGAGGGCCGGCCGGGCTTCCTCGACGTCCGCCTCCTCGCCGCCCGCCATGATCACCAGCGCACCATCGCGCGCGCCCCAGACGCCGCCAGTGACGGGCGCATCGACCCAGCGCATGCCTTTCTCGGACCGCAAGGCGGCGGCCATGGTCTTCATCGCCGATGGCGCGATCGTGGAGAAGTCGACGAGAAGGGTCCCGGGCCGCGCTCCTTCGGCGACGCCGCCGGAGCCGAACACCACCTGTTCCATTCCGGCGGTATCGAGAATGCAGGTGAAGACGATGTCGCTCGCTTCAGCGACTTCGGCCGGCGAGGCGGCGACGCGCGCACCTCTCTCGGACGCGGACGACCCCTTCTCGGGCGTCCGGTTCCAGACCGCGACCGCGAAACCCGCATCCAGAAGCCGGATCGTCATCGGAAGCCCCATCAGACCGAGCCCGATGAACCCGAGACGCACGTCGTGTTCGACCATGGCGCGTCCTCCCTAGAGCACTATCGGACCAGTCGCCGCCCCGGCCTCAGGCCCAGGCGTCGATCGCGTAACGCTTAACCGCGTCCGCATCGAACGCGAAGCCGAGGCCGGGTGATTGCCGCAGCACGAGCGCGCCGTCCTTAACCTCGATCTGGCCGTCGACAAGGCGGCGAAAGTTGAGCACCTGGTCGTCGGGAAAGTACTCCACGAACTGGCCGTTGGGGATGGTGGCGAGCAAGGGGGCGTGGAGATCGTGGAACCAATGCGGGCAGACGGGAACGGAGAAGCTGGCGGCCGTGGCGGCGATGCGGCGGAACTCGGTCACGCCGCCACAGACTGCGGCGTCGGGCTGCAAGATAGCGGCCGCCTCGCGCTCCAGAAGTTCCTTGAAGCGCCAGCGCCCGGCCTCGATCTCGCCGGTCGCGACCGCGATCTCGGTCGCCTCGGCAAGGCGCACGTGGTTGTCGATGTCGTCGGGCGAGAACGGCTCCTCGATCCAGTAGGGATCGTAGGCGGCGTACATGGAAACGAACCGAAGCGCGGTGGGAAGGTCGGCCCAGGCGTTGTTGGCGTCCAGCATCAGGACCACGTCGTCGCCGATCGCTTGCCTGGCGGCGGCGATCCGCGCCTCCTCTTCGGCGAGCGAGAGACGTCCCACCTTTATCTTCACGGCCCCGAAGCCGCCATCGACGTAGCCCGCCAACTCCTCTCCCAGCTTCTTGGGCGTCTTGCCGTCGAGGTAATAGCCGCCGCTGGCGTAGGCAGGCACCGTGCCCTCGCGCGCAGCCCCGAGAAAGCGGTGAAGTGGTAAGCCCGCGGCGCGGGCGTTGCGATCCCAGAGCGCGATGTCGACCGCGCTGATCGCGCGCATGACGGCGCCTACGCGCCCGTGCAGGAGCGTTTCCTGATACATCGCCGACCACAGACCTTCGGTGAGGTGGGGATCGCGTCCCACCACGAGCGGCGCCAGCAACTCGCGGACCGCCGTCGCCACCAGCGCGCCGCCCGTGCTACCGGCGTAGCAGAATCCAATGCCGCGTTCGCCGTCATCCGCTCCGACCTCGACGAGCGCGTAGTCGCGCGCGAGCACGTCTCGGGTCGCGAACGACGTTGGACGGTCGAGCGGCACGCGCACCGCGCACGCGCTGAGCGATTTAATCTTGGTCATCATCACGCCTAGAGCGGATCGCGGTTGATTGTAACCGCCTCGCAGTTCCAATCAACCGCGCCCATCCACTCAATTTCAATAGTGCAGACCAGTTTCACGCGCTCGGCACATCGCGCCTACGCGAAACCGAGCGAACACGATCTGGTCCAGGAAACGATGGGCGCGCCCGTAGTCGATCGCCCGAAACCCGTCAACGGCGCGCCCTGTATCCGCTCGACCCGGGCTGGGAGCGCCCTTAGGATCGGGGCGTCGCCGTGGTCCACCCCCGCCGGAGGATTTGAGCCCATGATGCGCCCGCCCGCCGAGATCGGCATCCCCCTCGAAGAAGTCGAATCGCCGGCGCTGATCCTCGATCTGGACACGTTCGAGCGAAATCTCAAGCGGCTCGCGGACGCCGGCCGCCGCCTCGGCGTCCGCCTCAGGCCCCATGCCAAGACCCACAAGTGCCCCGTGATTGCCCGGCGCCAAATGGCGCTCGGCGCAGTCGGCGTCTGCTGCCAAACGGTCGGCGAGGCCGAGGCCATGGTTTTCGGCGGCATCGACGACGTCTTGGTCACCAACGAAGTGGTGGACCGCGTGAAGGTGAACCGGCTCGTCTCGCTGGCCAAACAGGCGCGCGTCGCGGTCTGCGCGGACGACGCCGGCAACGCCGAGGCGTTGAACGCGGCGGCGGCGGCGTTTGGCGCCCGGCTCGACGTGCTGGTGGAGGTGAACGTCGGCGCTAACCGCTGCGGGGTCGAGCCGGGAAGGCCGGCACTCGTGCTCGCGGAGGCGATCGCGGCACTGCCGAACTTGAACTTCGCCGGCCTACAGGCCTATCACGGCGCCGCCCAGCACATCCGCGACTTCACCGAACGCCGCTCGGCGGCGCTGTCTGCGGCCAAGAAAGCGGGTGCGACCAAGGCGCTGATCGAGGGCGCCGGACTTCCGTGCGAGCGGGTGACCGGCGCCGGCACAGGCACCTATCGGTTCGAGCCCGAAAGCGGCGTCTACGACGAGATCCAGGCCGGGTCCTACGTGTTCATGGACGCCGACTACGGCCACAACCTGGACGAAGGCGGCGGCGCCGTCAGCGAATTCGAGCAAAGCCTGCACATCCTCGCCACGGTCGTCAGCCGTCCCGATCGGGCCCGCTGCATCGTGAACGCGGGCCTCAAGGCGCTGAGCGTCGATTCCGGCATGCCGGTGGTCGACGGCGACGAAGGCGCGCGGTACGTCGGCGCGTCGGACGAGCACGGCAAGATTGAATTCGCCGAATCCAGGCGCGGCTTCGATCCCGGCGAGCGGGTGCGGCTGGTTCCGGGCCACTGCGATCCCACGGTCAATCTGCACGACTGGATCGTCGGCTATCGCGGAAACCACGTCGAGGCGTTGTGGCCCGTCGCCGCGCGCGGCGCCTTTTAGGGCGTGTGCTCAGAATCTATCGAACCCGCTTACGGCCCCATTGCAGATCTTTGAAAACCGCGCCACAGAGTACCGTTCATGACCCGGCTCGGACTGCGGCAACATGTTGGTTTCTTCCTTGGCACCGCGACCATGCACCAATTCCCATCGACACCTATTTAGAAAATGTAG
>JASMAE010000169.1 GCA_030754475.1 Rhodospirillales bacterium | reverse complement strand
CTCGGCAATCTGCGGGATTATCCCGGTGAGGAGCGCGAGGTCGCCGAAGCGGTCGCGGCATGGCTGGACGAGGCCGGCATCCAGGCATGGCTGCAGCGAATTTCCGAGGACAGCGCCAATGCGGTCGGCGTCCTGCGCGGCACCGGCGACCGCGCGTCGGGCGCGCGCTCCCTGATTCTCAATGCCCATATCGACACCCAGGGCGGCACACCCTCGGGCGGCGAGGAGGCGGAGAGGAAAATTCGCGGCGCCTGGGCCGACGAGTCCTTTCTCTATGGGCGCGGTGTCGCCAACGACAAGGCGCAGGTGGCGGCTCAGATGATCGCGGCCCGGGCGATCCGGCGGTCAGGCATCCAGTTGAAGGAAGACCTTTACGTGACCGCGGTCGCGCAAGAGACCTCGGCGCCGAGGGGGGTTTCGGGAGCGCGGGAAAAATGGTCCGGGGTCGGTCCCGGCGTCAGCCAGGTGCGCGAGGGCCACGGCGCGCGCTGGCTGGTCGAGCACGGCGTCGTCGCCGACTACGCGCTGGTCGGCGAGGTCTCCGACTTCAAGGTCACGGTGGCGCAATCGGGCTATCTCAGGCTGCGGATCAGGGTGCCGGGCGTTATGGCCTACACGCCGGGTGTCACGCGGGGCGCGGCGCCGGCCGACAATCGAAACCCGTTCGAGCGCGCGGCCCGGGTCATCGCGCGGCTCGAGGCGTGGTCGCGGGATTACGAGGAGACCGGGCGGTTCACGTTCTGGGGCGGGACGCTCGTCCCCAAGGCCCAAATCCTCGAAGTAGCGCCGGCGGGGCCTCCGTGGACGGACCCGGAGGATGCGTGCTTGATCTTTTTCGACATCCGCCTGCCGCCGGAGGCGCGCCCGACGGAGATTCGCGCCGCCGTTCGCGCCGCCGTCGACGAAACCGGGATTCCGTGCCGGATCGACGCCTACGATTTCAAGCGCGGCTACGTCGCCGATGATGCCGAGCCGCTGCTCGAGGCCTTGCGCGATGCGCACCTGGCGGTAAACGGCGGCGAGTTGGCGTGGGCGGCGTCGCTCGACATGAGCATGTGGCGCGACAGCAACGCGTTCAACGAAGCCGGCATACCAGCCATCGGTTACGGGCCGCCAACGCACGAGACCGGCGACGCGCGGGGCGCCGCCGGCGCCCAACGGCCGGTCGCGATCGACGATGTCGTCGCGACCGCCAAGGTATTCGCCATGACGGCGCTCAACGTCTGCGGGATCTCGTCTCGTGACTAGGGTTCAAAACGCGAGTCTTGACTGGCCGGGGCTTCCTTGACCGCCGCCGCGGGATTTGGTTAGAGTTCGAAGTCAATAAATTGAATGTTCTGAAGCCGATGGCCGAATTGCCGTCGGCACACACCCGACGGAGGCACTGATTATGTACAAGTCGTTCAAGCTGGCGCTATCCGCGGCGGCTTTCGCAGCCCTCGCCACAGCGGGCACCGCATGGGCCCAAACCGAGATGCGCGCAATCGCGTTCATCCCGCATAAGCATCCCGTGATGGTGCAGTCGCACGAGTGGGTGAAGCGCGTCAACGCGGCGCTGCCCGGCAAGGTCAAGATCAACTATGTCGGCGGGCCCGAGGTGATCAAACGTTATCAGCAGTGGGACGCGGTCAAGAACGGGGTCATCGACATCGTGTTCGGGGTGTTCGCCGACATCCAGGACCGGGCGCCCGCGGTCGCGGCGTCGTGGCTATCGAAATGCACCCTGCCCCAGGAGCGCAAGACCGGCGCCTACGACATGCTGGCGGCCGAGCTCGCCAAGCTCAACATCAAGCTGGTCGGGCGCGTCCAATGGGCGCCGTTCTATCTGTGGACCAATAACGACCCCAAGAAGCTGTCCGATCTGAAGGGCCTCAAGATGCGCACGGGCTCGCTCTACGACAAGATGATGACGAAGCTGGGCATGGTGCCGGTCACCATGAACTCGCCCGCCGTCTACACCGCGCTCGAGCGCGGCGTCGTCGACGGGTTCGGCTGGCCCAACATCGGCCCGCGTCAGCGCGGCTGGATCAAGAAGGCCAAGTATGTCATCGACCTGCCGTTCTTCCACAACTCGAACATGGGCGCGCTCATGAACCTCGATAAGTGGAACAAGCTGTCGGCCGGCGTGCGCAAGACGATCATGGACGTCACCATCGCCTACGAGCCCGAGATGGTCGCGTTCTATCGCAATCAGGCCGACGACGAGTGGAAGAAGCTCAACCCGCTGGTCAAGAAGGTCAAGTTCTCCGCCGCCGAGAACCAGCAGTACATCGACGCCGCCTATGAGACCGAATGGGCGACGCTCACCAAGAAGGTGGGTGCGGCCAAGGTCGCCGAGCTGAAGAAGGTGACCTGCAACTAGGCTAACGGCGCCGGACGGCGGGAAGCGACTTCGCCCGCCGTCCGCGCCGGTCGGCTCGGATAGGAAATGCGCGCCGTGCACGGCCTCTCCCGCGTGCTTGGTCGGATCGAGGACGCCATGGCGGCGGCGGCCGTCACGCTGTTGGCGCTCGTCATGCTGTCGGTCTGTCTCGAAGTGTTCATGCGATATGCCCTCAACAGCCCGCTGTTTTGGGTCGTCGAGCTGTCCGAGTACGCTTTGCTTTACATCTGTTTCCTTGGCGCTTCCTGGGCGCTCAGGAACGGGACCCATATACGCATCGACGTGTTCCTGTGGGCGTTCAACGATCGTTGGCGGCGCCGGTTCGGCATGTCGGCGTCGGTCTTCGGCATCTGCATCTCGACGATCCTGGTGATCTGGGGGCTGGTCGCGACGTGGGACAAGTTCCAGTCGGGCGCCTACAAGCCGACCGTCGTCGAGTTTCCCGGCTGGATCGTGGTCGCCATCATCCCGCTCGGCGCGTTGGTCCTGGGCTTGCGGTTCGTCCTCGACCTGGTGGGCTACGCCAGCGGAGAGAAGGTCCACGAGACGAGCTACGACGTGGCGGGCGAGTAGGCCATGCCGGAATGGTGGCTCGTCCTTTCGGTCATCTTCGCCGCCCTGATCGTGTTGCTGGCGATCGGCGTTCCGGTCGCTTTCGCGTTCCTGACCATCAACATCGTCGGCGTCTACGTGTTCTGGAACGGCACCGCCGGATTCCATCAGCTCGTGC
>JASMAE010000168.1 GCA_030754475.1 Rhodospirillales bacterium | reverse complement strand
CGCCAGCGCCAGCGCCGAAGACCCGCCGTAGGATATGAATGGCAGGGTCGTTCCCTTGGGCGGAATCAAGTTAAGGCTCGAGGCCATGTTGACCGCGGCCTGCAATCCGAACATCGCGAGCAAGCCGGTCACCGCGAAGAGCGCAAAGGGGTCGTTCTCGGCAAGCACCCTTGAGAACCCCCGCAAGACGATGAAGGCGAACAACGCGACGAGGACGAGGCAGGCGACCAGCCCGAACTCTTCGCCGGCGACGGCGAAGATGAAGTCGGCGTGGGCATCCGGAAGCACGTCCTTGATCTGACCCTCTCCGGGTCCGCGCCCGAACAGGCCGCCGCCCCGGAACGCCTCGAGAGACCGGCCGACCTGATAGCCGGTGCCGGTGTCCGGATCGAGGAAACGGTCGATCCGGCCTTGGACGTGGTGGAACGCGAAATAGGCGCCGAGACCGCCGGCAAGAATCGTCATCGCCAACAGCGCGATCAGGCCAAGCGACACGCCCGCAACGAAGAGCTGCGTTCCCCAAACCGCGACCGCCACCACCGTCGTGCCGACGTCGGGCTGAAGCAACAGCAATGCACATATCGAGGCCATCAATGCCGACGAGATGGCGTGACCCGGGAAACGCGCCTCGAGGCGCTGGCGGGCGAAGAGCCAAGCCGTCACGACGGGCAGGCCCACCTTTACGAATTCCGAGGGCTGAACCGACAGGCCCGCGAGCGAGATCCATCGCGTCGCGCCTTTGAGCTGGACACCAAGAAACGGCGTCGCCGCGGTCGCGACCAGGGCGACGGCAAAGATCACGAGTCCCAGCCGCCGGACCCCGCGCGACCCAAGAACCGATGTCGCAAAGATGGCTACGAGCGCCGCCGCCAGGAATAGGGCCTGTCGACGGGCGAAATGAAACGTGTCTACGCCCAGGCGCTCTGCGACCGGCGGAGAAGCGGCGAGTGTCAGCACCAGCCCTGCGGCGGCGATGGCGAGCAGCGCCGCCAAGGTCCATCGGTCCACGGTCCACCACCAGCTCCCGAGCAGGCTTCGGTCGGTTCGCGCGAACGTACTCATGAGGTGCGTACCGCAGACTTGGTCGGCGATTCCGCGCTGTTCCCAAGCTCGAGCGCGAAAACGGCGCGCCGGAACGCTTCGCCGCGATCCTCGAAGTCCGCGAACTGATCGAAGGACGCGCACGCGGGCGACAAGAGGACGACGGCGTCGGGAACACCTTCGGCGAAGGCCATGCGGTGGGCCTGTCCGACCGCGGTCTCGAGATCGCCGGACTGCGTCACCCCGATTCCTCCCGGCAATGCCTCGGCGAAATCGCGCGCCGCCTCGCCAATGAGAAAGGCGTGACGGACGGAGGCCAGGCACGCCAACGCGGGACCAAGCCCGCCCTCCTTCGGCCTGCCGCCGGCGATCCAATAGACGGTCTCGTAAGATGCGAGCGCCTTGGCCGCGGCGTCGGCGTTGGTGGCCTTGCTGTCGTTGACGAAGGTGACGCCGTCGATCACCGCCACCCGCTCCTGGCGGTGGGCCAGGCCCGGAAAGGTTTCGATGGCCGAAGCGATGACGTCGGCCTCGACGCCGAGCGTGCGCGCCACCGCCCACGCGGCGGCCGCGTTTTGCCAGTTGTGGCGGCCGGGCAGAGCCGGGGCCCGGGCGAGATCGAAGACGGCGCGCGCCTCGCCCTCGGTGGCGTCAAAGAGAAGGCCATCGACAGCGAAGACACCGTT
>JASMAE010000167.1 GCA_030754475.1 Rhodospirillales bacterium | reverse complement strand
CGACTTGGTCCAGGTAACTTGCAACGAGTTGTCCCTCGAGAATCCGCTTCCCGTCTGGGTTCAACCGGGACACGCGGCGGACACAATCACGCTTCACCTTGGCTTTGGCCGCACACGCGTCGGCAAGGTTGGCCAGGGAATCGGCCAAAACGTCTACTCGATTCGGACGTCTTCGGCCATGAACATTGTCGGCAACGTCCGCCTTGACAAGGCGCCCGGAACCTATGATCTGGCCCGCACCGAAGAACACCACATGATCGACAACGTCATCGGCGAGACTTCCGAAGCGCGCGGCCTCGTGCGGGCGTTCACACAGGAAGAGTACGAAGCGGACGGTCACATTGTTACGGGGCACTTCCACGATCCCACGCACGGTGAAGACCCCAATAATCCCCGGACGCTCTACGACCTCGAAGAGAAGACTTGGGACGGGTACGCGTGGGGTATGACGATCGACTTGAGCAAGTGCACCGGCTGCAACGCGTGCCTCGTCGCGTGCCAGTCGGAAAATAACATCCCTGTTGTCGGCCGCGAAGAGGTGCGGTTGGGCCGCGAGATGCACTGGATCCGCGTGGATCGGTATTACTACGGTGACAATATCGACAATCCCGAAACGCACTTCCAACCCGTGCCTTGCATGCAGTGCGAGAACGCCCACTGCGAAGTGGTGTGCCCCGTCGCGGCGACCACGCACAGCAAGGAAGGTTTGAACGACATGACTTACAACCGCTGCATCGGCACGCGGTATTGCTCGAACAACTGCCCGTACAAAGTACGCCGATTCAACTTCTACAGCTATGGCCGAACCCCCACGGGACAGCAGGGCCACCGGGCGCTCGGCAGCAAGAATTTGACAAAGGTCATGGGCGAGGACAGCACTGGCGCCCTAGTGTATCCTGAATCCATCAAGTTGATGTACAACCCCGACGTCACCGTGCGCACCCGTGGCGTCATGGAGAAATGCACCTACTGCGTACAGCGGATCAACTTGGCGCGGCAGGACGCGAAACGGGACGGCCGCGAGATCCAAGAGGGCGAGATTCTCACCGCCTGCCAGCAGACCTGCCCTTCGTCCGCGATTGCTTTCGGGGACATCAACGATTCCGAAAGCGGTGTGTCGAAGCGGAAGCACAGCCACCGCAACTACGCCACGCTCGCCGACATCAACGCGAGGCCGAGAACCACGTACTTGGCGCGAATCACTAACCCCAACCCGGATCTCGAGGCTTAGCAATGGCGGCTGTGGATAAGCTGACACCGGAAGAGGTGACGGCGAAGAATTATCCCGCGCTGGCGCCTGTCGCGCCGCTCATCGGCGCGGGGCACGACTACGAGTCCATCTCGGACACTATTACTTCGGTGGTGGTCGAGAAGCCGCAGCCGCCCGGCTGGTTCATCATGGCCGCGGTCGGGATGTTTTTTCTCTCGATCTTGGGCATTTCCAGCGCCTATCTCTTCGTGCTCGGCACGGGCACCTGGGGCGTCACCATCCCTATCGCCTGGGGTTTCGCGATCATCAATTTCGTCTGGTGGATTGGCATCGGCCACGCGGGAACGCTCATTTCCGCCGTACTCCTCCTGCTGCGTCAAGACTGGCGCAACGCGATCAACCGCTTCGCCGAAGCGATGACGATCTTCGCCGTGGCCTGCGCGGGCATGTTCCCCCTCTTGCACCTGGGCCGCCCCTGGGTAGCCTTTTTTATCTTGCCCTATCCCAATTCGATGGGGCTGTGGCCGCAATTCCGGAGCCCCCTTCTCTGGGACGTGTTCGCCATCTCGACCTACGGCTCGGTCTCGATTCTCTTCTGGTACATCGGGCTCGTGCCCGATTTCGCCACCTGCCGCGACCGTGCCAAGAACCGTTGGGCCAAGATCGCCTACGGCATCGTCGCGCTCGGATGGCGCGGCTCCTCGCGCCACTGGTTCCGCTACGAAACCGCCTCGATGCTCCTGGCCGGCCTTTGTACGCCGCTCGTGGTATCCGTGCACAGCATCGTCAGCTTCGACTTCGCCGTCTCGAACCTGCCAGGCTGGCACACCACCATCTTCCCTCCCTACTTTGTAGCGGGCGCGATCTACGCCGGCTTCGCGATGGTGCTGACCATGGCGCTGCCTGTGCGCAAGTTGTATAAGATGGAGAGCATCATCACGACG
>JASMAE010000166.1 GCA_030754475.1 Rhodospirillales bacterium | reverse complement strand
TCACAGTGCGTCGAGGATTTCTCGGAAAAAACAATCGCTCGAAGCAAGACGATGCATACTTGATCACAGACATGACCAGAACCTTATATAAGCAGGAGGGACCTTCGACAATTGTTCTTGTCGCTGATGATGCCGACTATGTACCCCCTTTGGAGGCCGCTCTTGAGGAAGGTTGGAGAACGGAAATCGCATTCATAGACCGAGGTGTTTCTGTGGCACTCGAACCTCGCATACACGAGTTTAGGCTAGTGTCGCCAATCTTTATCGAGCACATACGAGGGTAATCGCGCGCAGAAACGCAGGTCTGTCGTCCACCACCACCACTACGGGCTCGGGTGAATCTTTTCCGTCAGTAAGAGCGATGATTGAGTCGGATGTTGCGTTGGCAATTGTAGGCGGTAATCGTAAATGGCCGAATGGTGGCAGATATGGGTTGCGATTTACGCGGCAATTGTCGCGACCGGGGTTGGATTTCTGGAAGTCCGGCGGTGGGTCGAAGAACGCCCGCGCTTGAGCATCAGCGCCAGTCCGAACATGCAGACGATCAATGTTCGGGGTACCGAGGACAAAACCTACGTCATGGTTAATGTATCAAGCCGGGGGGCATTGCCGACGACCATCACGAATCTTGGTTTGTTGGAGTTCCCTAACTGGCGGCAGCGGATTCGACGGAAGTCGAGTCGTAGCGCCATCATTACCAATCCGTCACTTCCAGGAACAGCAATTGGAAAGTTGCCCGACAGACTTGATCCCGGCAGTCTGTGGTCGGGCGCAATTGATCAAAACCAGGAGCTCGATGAATGGATGCATAGTGGGCGTCTTTTCGTTGCCATCTACGCGTCACACTCTGACAGGCCTGTAGTAGAGCGACTAAAGCCGCAGCCTAAATCTCTTGAGGACGCCGAACGAAAGTGAGTCTTTCTTCCTGCCGTCAAGCCGCCTGCCGATTCTCAACGAGCGTTACCAAAATGGGCTCAGGCGTTAGTTTTGTTAGGTATCGCGCCCCCACAACCAATAAAATCATGGGCTTAGCCGCATTCGGCTAGGTCCTTGAGTGCGTTCTGGAACCAAATTGGAAGCAGTAGGGGCAAAGTTACGGACCAAGGTGAAGTGAGATGGTAATCACCTGACAGCCGGCCACGCCGGCCCGCACCCGCGGCGCCACCCCCCCCCCCCCCTGCCGTCACGCGTCTCGCCCCAAGTCCGCGATCAGGGCGGCGAGGAACCGGGTCGCTTCGCCGCCGGTGACGACGCGGTGATCGAAGGTGAGCGACAGCGGCAGGCGCCGTCGCACCGTAGCCCGCCCGTCCTCGGCCACCACCTCGGGCGCGATCGGGCCGGCCCCGATGATGGCGACTTGCGGCGGGACGATGACGAGGGCCGCCGTCCGGCTGGCGCCAAAGGTGCCGAAGTTCGAGAGCGTGATGGTCGCGCCGCGCAGCTCGTCTGGCGGAATCCGGCGCGCGATCACATCCGATTTCATGGCGTCCAGGCCGCGCCGCAAATCGTCGGCGCCCCGATTGCCGATGTCGCGCATGATGGGGACGAACAGGCCGTCATCGGTGTCGACGGCGATGCCGAGATCGATGGTCTCCAACAGACGCCGGCTGAGGCCGGCGCCGTCGTACCAGGCGTTGAGCGCCGGCTCCGCGTCCGCACCCGCATGCAAAACGGCGAGTCGGGATCCTTCGGTTTTACCCGGGCGTAAGCGGCGGCCCCACGGAAGAAGCGGCGGGGAACCGGCGAGCGAGGGTCGGCTTCGCCGCGCCGTGGGCGCTCAGCGGCCCTCTTTCTGGTAAGTCCCCATCAGCTCGGCCCCGGCGAGCACGTGTCCCTCCATGGTGCGCTCGAGCGCCGCCTTCGTCGGCGCGCCCAAGTCCGGCAGAACCGTGTCCAGGGCATAGAGTTTATGAAAGTAACGGTGTCGCCCGATCGGCGGACACGGACCTCCGTAGCCGGTCCGTTTCCAGTCGTTCTCTCCTTCCTTCGTGCCCGCAGGCAGGGAGGTGTGCGTCACGCCCTCGCCGAGCCCGTCGATGGTCGCGGGCAAGTTGTATAGGACCCAATGGACTCACGTCATCTGGGGCGCGTTGGGGTCGGGCGCGTCGGGATCGTCGACGATGAGCGCGAAGCTCTGGGTTCCATCGGGGGCGTCGGACCACGACAGCGGCGGCGAGACGTCGTCGCCTTCACACGTGTGGTGCCGGGGGATTGCTGCTTCGTGGTCGAACGCGGGAGAGGCGAGCGTAAGCGGCATGGGTGATCCTCCATTTGCATTGCCGCCGCCGATCGCGGCCACGATGACGGCGAGCGCCAGGACAAGCGCGAGGCCGGCGCGATTTGGCGTGAATGTGAGGCCCCACGATCGCGCCTTTGCAAGGGCGTCCGCGCAACGTACGGCGGGGCTTGGCCGGGGCGGTGGAGTTGTACGATCTTTTGGACACAGCGAAGCCCTCCAAGAATCGGGCCTGAAAAAGTCTTCACCCACGCACACCTTCAAAAGATACGCCGGGTCGCTCAGAGTAGGCTAACGCGATTCCCGCAAACTTGCTAGAGTCGGTGGCGCGGGCGGAGACCGGCCGCCCCTTCAGTTCCAAGCGAGATGTCGTCGTTCATGCAGTCCTTTGTTCGGACCCAAACCGCGATTCCCGACAAGGACCCGGCCGGACGGTGCCGATGGGCAGGGGCGTGCGAAGGCAAGAAGGCGGAGCGCGCCTGAGCGCGTGAAATCACCGGTTCCAGGGAACCGTGTTAGCCCTGTTCGGGCAGGGATCCTTAAGTGCAGGTGGGGTCTGCTCGTCTAAGCGAGCATTTGACGCATATTCCGATCCCGCGGCGCTGCCACGAACGTGGACAATCGCCTAAGCGGTGGGATCGGAGGATTCGGAAGCTTCCTCGTCCGTCGCTTCATCGGATTCGGAGGATTCCACGGCCGTCGCCTCATCTTCTGGCCGGGTATCGTCTGCGTCGAGCGCGGGATCTCGTTTGTTGTCCCTGGCGACCTGCTTGGCTTCGGCCCGCTTGGCCTTCTTGGCCGCCTTCGTCCGTTGTCGTTCGAAGCGCTCGAAACGGTAGTTTGGTCTGCGTGCCATCTCTTATCCTTTTCCGGAACGCGGCGTGGGTCAGCTCGCCGGTGTCGGGCCGCCAGACGAGGGCACGGGGTACGGAAAGGCCCGCAAATCGCGGATCTTTCCGGCCGATCGCCTATTCGGCGTCAGTCAACCAGCCGCTAATTCTCTGCCGAACTCTTGCCGTCCCGTCCGGGCTGAAGTTCGTATTCGACCTTCTGCCCCTCGGCGAGCGTGGACAGACCGGCCCGTTCCACGGCAGAGATGTGGACGAAGGAGTCGCCCGTCCCGTCGTCGGGGGCGACGAAGCCGTATCCCTTGGCCGGATTGAACCATTTCACGGTTCCTGTAGCCATCGAAGTCTCTTCCTCTGTACAGGTCGCAGCGCACTCGGGCCCCGTGCCCGAATGATTTTTCAGCTCATCAAAATCCAGGTGTATTCCGGCTCGGTCGGCGTGACAGCAGCTTGATACGCCGGGTCTTCGAAGAGTGATGGTCCCTATATAGGGCACGAAAAAATCCTTCGCAATAGGGTCCCGGCCAAATGCTTCGCACCCCATTCCACCCGTTCACCGGGGACCGGACCGGGTTGAATCCGTGCGCGCGGAGCCAGCCCATGGCGTGACTCGGGCGGTGGGATCGTGAACAGAAGCTGTCCCCGTCGAGCCTCCTCGGCGCGATGACGTGATCGCCATCGCTTGGGGCGCCCGGGACGCTCGGCGAATCAGGACGCGGTGAGCCACAGCGCCGCCGCGCCACCGGCAAGGGCCGCGGCCAGCGGACCGGCGACCAAGAGCCCCATCCTGGGACCCGCGATGAATGCAACGAGGACCGGCTTGATCAAGGTGTTGGTGGCCGCGGCGAGGACGGTGGCCGTGGCGGCGATCGGTGCGGCGATGTCCGCGTCGCGGAACATCTCCGCCAGAGAAATGGTAATCGCGTCCACGTCCGCCAGGCCGGACACCGTTGCGAGAGCGTAGAGACCGGTCGCGCCGGCCCACTCCTTGAGCGCGCGCGACAGGATCAGGACGGCGCTCAGCAGCAGGCCGAACTGGAGCGCGAGCTTGAGATCGAGCGGATTCTTGGGCATCAGCCCTTGCACGGATTCGGGGTGTGCGCGTTGCCGCGCGCCCAAAGCGAGCCAGCCCGCGAACCCGAGGCCTATGATGCCCGCGCTCGCGAGCGGGATCGCCAAGAGCGGCACGAGGGCGGGCGCAACGATCGCCACCACCAGGATCATGCGCAGGAGCATGATGGAGGACGCCCCCGCGATGCTTCCCGTGAGCAAACGGCGGTTTGCTGGAACGCCGCCGTCGAGGCGGGCGAGGCCGACCGCCACGGCGGTCGAAGAAGCAATTCCGCCCAAAAGGGCGACGGCAAGGATGCCACGGGTCTCGCCGATCAGCTTGATGGCGAGGTAGCCCGCATAGGAGACGCCCGCGATCAGGACCACCATGAGCCAGATGCGGTACGGGTTCAGCGCGCCCCACGGACCGTAGTCGTGGTCGGGAAGGGCGGGAAGGATCACCACCGAGAGCAGCAGCATCTGAATCGTCGCGAACAGCTCCCTGCGCTCGATACGGCGCACGAGCGCATGCAGCTCCGGCTTGATGCTGAGCACCGCGGTCAGCGCGACGGCGCCGACCGATGCGAACAACAGCTGCCCCATGCCCGCGGTCGCGCCCAAGGCGAACGTGAGCAGCGCCGCCACCATGGTCGTCACGCCCAAATCATCGCGTTCTCGAACCGCGCGCCAATAGGCCGCGGCCAGCAACAGGGCCAGTGCGCCGCCGAAAACCGCGAAGGCGACGGCCCCAAACGTTTCCGAGAGCAGGGCGGCGAAGCCTCCCAAAAGGCCGACGATCCCGAACGTTCGGATCCCGGCGACCCGCTCGCCTTCGCCGCGAACCCGTCCCCACCAGCCCCGTTCGAGCCCCACAAGCAGGCCGAGTGCGAGCGCGACGCCCAAGCGCAGAAGGGTCTCGATGCCGTAAATCGGGGTGGCGTCCATGGTTCCGAGGGGTTCGCTTTGGCGTGGGGCCACGTTCACGCCTTTTGCCAGCTTACTCCGAACCGGACCTTCCGGGCGAGCGCTGCGCAAGCGCCGCCGGGCCGGCAGCCGGCGACGCGCACATCGCTAGGGACCGAAGCGGTGCCCGCGCGCTCAGCCGTTTTCGTCGAGACAGCGCGTGAGCGCGCGGGCGTTGCTGCGCATGAGCGCGAAATAGAGCTCGGGCCCCGCGGCAAGCGCGGCACCGATGGGGTCGAGCGTTCCCGTCTTGGCTGCGGTCCCTTCGGTCACGACGTCGACGAGTCCGGATCGGAACTGAGGTTCGGCGAACACGCAGACCGCGCCGAGGCGGGTGATCTTGGCGCGGATGTCGAAGACGCGCCGGACGCCCGGTCGCCGCTCCGAACTGGTCGTGACCGAACCGACGGCGTTGAGCGAGAAACGGGTCTCGAAATACCGAAAGGCGTCGTGGAAGACGACGAAGGGCTTCGATCGAATGGGCGCCAGCTCGGCCGCGAGTTCCGCGCTCAACGCGTCGAGCCGGATCTCAAGTCGGTCGGCATTCGCCCGGTAGATCGCCTCGTTCGCGGGATCGGCGGCGGCAAGCGTGTTCACGATCGTTTCGACCATGGTCTTGGCGTTGAGGGGATCGAGCCAGAGGTGCATGTCGATCGTGCCGTCAGCGTGGCCGATGTGGCCTGCGCGCCCGGTTTCGGAATCGGGATCGCGTTGTTCCCACGGCCCTCCTTCGCGGAAGGGAAGCAAAGTCAAGCCGTTCGCCTCGGCTAGCGCGACCGTCCGGGCGCCTCTCGCCAGCGCCGATAGTGGGACTTCGAGGAACGTCTCAAACCCGGCGCCGATCCAGAAAACGACGCCTGCGCGCGCCAGCGCCCGCGCGTCCGAGGGACGCATGCCATAGGTGTGCGGAGAACCGCCCCCTTTGACGACGAGATGGGGAACGCCGACGCCTTCCATCACACCGGCGACCAGCGAATGGACGGGCCCGATCGAGGCGACCACGCCGGGGGCGTCATCCGCCACCGCGCTCGGCGCGAGCGCGAACGTCACCCACGTCGCGAGGGCCAGGCGAAGCGCGTGCGCCATGGCGGATCAATTCCCGTCGTTCCGATGGACGAAATGAGTGTAATGATATAACGTTCGATGCATGACGCGGCAAGCGGACAGGGGCGTGCACGGCGAGCACGTCGGAACGGCCGGAGGCGTGGAGACGCGCCCCGCGCTGGTGTCGGCGCACGGCATCGGCGTGCGCCGGGGCGATCGCTGGCTCATCCGCGGCGTGGATCTCGCCGTTCACCGGGGCGAGATTGTCACCCTGATCGGCCCCAACGGCGGTGGCAAGAGCACCGCCGCCAAGGTGATCCTCGGGATCAAGACCGCCGATGAGGGGTCGCTCGCATCGTCCCCGGGTCTCCGGGTAGGCTACGTGCCCCAGCGCCTTACAATCGAGGGAACGCTGCCGTTCACGGTCCGTCGCCTGATGACGCTGACCGGGCAGTTCCCCGAATTCGAGATCGACAAGGCCCTGGCCGAGGTGGGTATCGCGCACCTGGCGGGCGCGCAAGCGCGGCACCTGTCGAGCGGCGAGTTCCAGCGCGCCCTTCTCGCCCGCGCCATCGTCCGCCGACCGGATCTGCTGGTTCTCGACGAGCCCGTCCAGGGGGTCGATTTTTCCGGCGAGACCGCCCTTTACGAGCTCATCGCGACGATTCGCGACCGGCTCGACTGCGGAATCCTGTTGATTTCGCACGATCTGCATCTGGTCATGGGCGCGACCGACACGGTCATCTGCCTGAACGGACATGTCTGCTGTTCCGGCCCGCCGCATTCGGTGGCGGCCGATCCCGCCTATCGCGAGCTGTTCGGCCCCCGGACCGCCCAGGCCTTCGCCGTCTACCGCCACGACCACGACCATGCCCATCTGCCCGACGGGCGGGTCGTTTCCTTGGACCGGACCGAAGACCCTTCCCGAGACCCGAGCGGGACTGCGCGACCGCGGACCGGCGATGCTTGACGACTTTTTCACCCGTGCGCTCCTGGCCGGGGTCGGTGTCGCGGTGGTCGCGGGCCCGCTGGGATGCTTCATCGTATGGCGGCGCATGGCCTACTTCGGCGACACCATGGCTCACTCGGCGCTGCTTGGGGTGGTGCTGGCCATCCTCCTCGACGTCAACATCACATTCGGCGTCTTCGTCATCGCCAGCGCGGCGGCGTTGTCGCTGGTGTTGCTGCAGCGCCGGGTCACCCTTTCCGTGGACGCGCTGTTGGGCATCCTCGCCCATTCGACCCTCGCCATCGGGCTCGTGCTCGTCACCTTCATGGTCTGGTTGCGCATCGACCCGATGGGTTATCTGTTCGGCGACATCCTGGCGGTCTCGGCGCTCGATATCGCGGTGATCTACGGAGGCGGAGCCGTGGTCCTTGGCGGTTTCGCGCTCGTCTGGCGCCCGCTGCTGGCGGCCACCGTGAACGCCGAGTTGGCGGCGGCCGAGGGTGTGCGGCCGGAGCGCGCGCGCCTCGTCTTCATGATCTTGATGGCGGCCGTCATCGCCATCGCCATGAAGATCGTCGGCATCCTCCTGATTACCTCGCTCCTGATCATCCCGGCAGCGACGGCGCGTCGGTTCGCGCAGGGACCCGAGCGGATGGCCGTGATCGCCGCCGCGTTCGGCGCCGCGGCCGTGGTCGCCGGGCTGTTCGGATCGCTTGAGTTCGATACCCCGTCGGGTCCTTCGATCGTCGTCGCCGCGCTGATTCTATTCCTCTCAAGTCTCCTGCGATTCGGCCGACCCCGACGCCGGCCGCCCCTCGAGACCGCGGGGTAGGGCCATAGCCGTTCACCCGACCCTGAGCCGGAATCAGCGCCTGGTGCTGGCCCGTCTCGCGAAAGCGGGCCGCGCACTAACTGCCTACGACATCCTGGACGCGGTGCGGGCCCAAGGGCTGCGGGCGCCCGTGCAGGTCTACCGGGCGCTCGAGAAACTCCGTGGCGAAGGATTGGTTCACCGGATCGAAAGCCTCAACGCCTTCGTCGCCTGCGCCCATTTTCGCCGGCGCCATGAGGATTCGGTGGCGTTCGCAATCTGTGAGACCTGCGGAACGGTCTCGGAGTTCGCGGTGCTGGCGACCGCCCGGGCGCTTCGCACGCGGACCAGGCGCTCGGGCTTCGTCACCGAGCGGACCACAGTCGAGCTCCGCGGACGCTGCGCGGCCTGCGTCGGCAAAGGGAGCGAGGCCGGGGCATAGAGCACCATCCGACCAGATCGTGGCTGGTCGGGTTCGCGTAGGCGTGATCCGCCGACCACGTGAATTCGGTCACTCCTATCGAAATCGAGCGGATGGACGCGACTGATCGCGACCGCAACGCGTTTCCGATCAAGCGCGATCCGTTCAGCACGCCCGGCATCGGCCGCACCCCGCCCGGCAATCCCGAACGTCCGGCGCCGCCGTCGACGGGTGTGCCGGTTCCCTTCGCGCGCCGCTCCGAACATATTACTTGACAAATTATTTGTCATGAAGACAATGAATTTGTCATATTCCCCTTCGGAGACGAACCTTGGAACCGCGCCAGATCGAAGCCTTCTATTCGCTGTCGCTCGTGGTGCGGCGGTTGTTCCACAAACTCGGCTACGGGGGCGCCGCGTTGCACGGGACCGAAGAGGTGTCGGTCGGGATGCGGGCGGTCCTGGAGAGCGTTATCGACGGCGGACCGCAGACGGTGCCGCACATGGCGCGGGTACGTCCGGTGACGCGTCAGCACATCCAGGGTCTGGTCAACGCTCTGATCGCGGGCGGCTACGTCGAGTACGCGGAAAACCCCGGCCACAAGCGATCCAAGTTGGTCCGCGCCTCCCGGCGGGGGCTGGGGGCGTTCCAGAGGATGCGGGCCCGCGAGAATGCGGCTTTCGCGCGAATCGCTGTCGACGCAAGCCCTCAAGAACTCGATGCCGCGACCCGGGTGCTGCGAGCGTTGATCGCGACATTCGAGAGCCGGGACTGGAAAGCTGTCCTCGAGGGCTATGCGACCGACGGCGGCGACTTGGCTGCGCGCCAAACACGTGCCGCGACCGGGGCCGGAACGCGTGGAGATCTGCCATGTCACGGCTAAAGCGCGCCGTCGTTTCCCAGTTCGGGAAACCGCGCGGGTTCTGGGGCGCGCTCGCCGGGTGGATCATGGCGACGCGGCCTTCGAATCGTCTCCGCAATTCGTGGACCGTCGATCTCCTCGAGATTCGCGCCACGGACCGGGTGCTCGAGATCGGGTACGGGCCCGGTTTCGCGCTCGAAGGCGCATGCCGGCGCGCGTCCGCGGGCAAGGTCGTGGGCCTCGACCATTCGCCATCCATGGGCGCCATGGCCGCGCGGCGCAACCGTGCCGCCGTCGCTTCGGGTCGGTTCCAACTCGAGATCGGACCGATCGAGGCGCTGAAGGAGCCCTCTGCGCCCGCGTTCGCGACGCCGTTCGATCGCATTTTCGCGGTTAACGTGGTCATGTTCTGGAACGATCCCGTGGCTGCGATCGGGATCTTGGAATCGCGGCTCGCCGCGCGCGGGCGGATCGCGCTGACGTTCCAGCCGCGCATAGGTGAGCGAACCGACGCTGCGGCGCTGGCGGCCGCCGAAACGATGGCATGCCAGATGCGGGATGCGGGCCTCGCCGAGGTTCGGATCGAGACCCTCGATCGGGTGTCGCCGATGGCGGTTTGCGTCATGGGCACGAAGACGGGAATCGGGAAATGATGCGCCGCCGCGTCCGTCTTGCGTTCGCCGCGCTCGCGTTCCCGGTTTCGCCCGCGTTGGCCGGGGATCCGGTTTGGATCGACACCGACGCGGCCTGCGGTTCGGCTCCGTGGTCCACGTGGACGACTGCTGGGCGCTCGCTATCGCGCTCCGTCCGCCCGCAACGCGGTTGCTCGAATTCTGCGCGTCTGCGGACCCCGCGCTGACAGGGAACTTGCTCGACACCATTGCCGAACCCCGCTTCGCCAGCGCGGACGCATTCGTACGTACCGCCGACACGAGCTCGGAATCTCCTGTGCCCTAGACCCGACAGTGATCGCGCGGTATTGCGTTGGGCGATCCGCTTTAGAGCATCGTCCACGTTCGTGACCAAACGGATGAAGCGCTAGGGAGGGCAATTGAGGAGTAAGGAGACATGGACGCGACCGAGCTTTGCTTTACGCCGGCGAGCGAGCTCGCCGGTCTTATCCGTTCGCGCGAGGTGTCGCCGGTCGAGCTGATTGACGCCGTGTTGGCGCGCATCGAATCATTGGAGCCCAGGCTCAACGCGTTCGCGCATCTTGCGGCGGACGGCGCGCGCGCCGCTGCGCGCGAGGCGGAAGCGGCGATCGTTCGCGACGGCACCCTTGGGCCGCTGCATGGGATTCCCGTCACCATCAAGGACCTGACGCTTACCGCCGGCGTACCCACCGAGCGCGGCTCGCACACGCAAGTGGGCGTGGTGCCCGAGGTGGACGCGCCGTTCGTCACGCGCCTCAAGCGTGCGGGCGCAATTCCGTTGGGTAAGACGACCACGTCGGAGTTCGGCTGGAAGGGCGTGAGCGAGAGTCCGCTCACAGGGATAACGCACAACCCCTGGAAGCACGGCTATAACGCGGGCGCTTCGTCGGCCGGCGCCAGCGTCGCCGCCGCGGCCGGCTACGGGCCGTTGCACCAGGGCTCGGACGGTGCCGGCTCGATCCGCATGCCCGCGCACTTCTGCGGAAACTTCGGCTTCATGCCCACACTGGGCCGGGTCCCGAACTGGCCCGTGGCCAACAGCGACAACATCGTCAACATCGGGCCGATAACGCGGACCGTGGCCGATGCCGCGCTTATGCTCCGGGTCATGGCGGGACCGCATCCGTGGGACCACACCAGCCTTGAGGCGCCGCCCGCCGATTACCCGGCCCGCCTTGCGGAGGGCGTCCAAGACCTGAAGATCGCCTTCAGCGCCGATCTGGGCCACGCGCGGGTGGACCCGGACGTCGCGGCGCTGGTCGCCGACGCGGCTCGGGCGTTCGCGGAGCTCGGATGTACGGTCGAGGCCGTGACCCCCGACTTCGGGCCCGAGGGCCCCGAGCTGATCCGCTACTTCTGGCCGGTGCACGAGCTGAACTACACGCATTTGCTCTCCGAGTGGGAGGACAGGATGGATCCGGGCCTGGTGGCCTGCATTCGCGCGGGCCAAGGGTCTACGGCCCAGGACTACGTGGATGCCCGGGCGCGTAAGCTCGCCTACATCGAGCGTGTGCACCGATTTTTCGAGGACTGGGATCTCTTGCTGACCCCCGCCGTTTCCGTCGCCGCTTTTCCGGCCGATCGCCTGCAACCCGAGGATTGGCCGAGTCACGCGTGGGACTGGGTCATGTGGGCGGAGTTCTCGTATCCGTTCAACTTCTCCGGCAACCCGGCGGCGAGCGTGCCTTGCGGGTTCACGGCCGCGGGTCTTCCGGTCGGCCTTCAGATCGTCGGCCCGCGCTTCGCCGAATTGGCCGTGCTCCAAGCGGCCGCCGCGTTCGAAAACGCTCGTCCCTGGTGCGACGCGCGGCCACCGGTTTGAGCGTCGATTGCCCGCCAACGGCGGGGCGCCCGGGCGCCCGGTAATCGGACAGCTTTGGTCGCGGGCGCATCCTCCGTCGCGCCGATGGCGTCCAGGGGTGCATGGAGCGCGCTTGTCGAGGGTTTGGGGGTCCCCCTCTCAGGCAACGCTCGTGGCGCCCGTCGAGTCGCGGAGCG
>JASMAE010000165.1 GCA_030754475.1 Rhodospirillales bacterium | reverse complement strand
CCTTGAATCATGACGCGACGGTTGTATGCGAATCCAGCGAGTATCGCCATGGTTGTGTCGCGGTCGAACTGGTAGGCGCTGTCGATGTCGGGTACGTGCTCGTCGCCTTCGCTGAAGGCCGGCACTTGCATGTCGCTGTCGATCCCAAAGGTCTGACGCGCCGAAATGGTGATGTCGGGGGCATCGAGTGGGAAGGATGTGCTCTTGGTGTCGATCGTGTCAGTCGCGGTCATCGCGTGGGATCCATTGTCACAGCTGTTGTTGGGGTCGGTGGCGTAAGCTCAGGCGCCCAGACTGTTCATGATCGTCTCGTAGGCGCTGTTGATCTGTTTGAAGCGTTCTTCGGACGCCTTGTCGCCGCCGTTGGCGTCCGGGTGGTGGCGTTTGACCAGCTCCTTGTAGCGGGCCTTGACCGCCGTCGTCGTGATCGGCGGGTTGAGATCGAGGACGATCATCGCCCGTTCCTCGGCGGTCCGCGCAGGCCGTTCGCCGCCATCCGCCCGCGCCTCGCCGAAAAGCCCGAAGGGATCGCCGAGCGGCGCCCCGGATCCGTCGATGCGGGCAGCCCCGCCGAACGGCCACGATGGTCGGCGCCACACCGAATCGCGGCGCGTTTCCGCCTCGACCTCGGCCTCGCTCATGCCCGCGTAATAGTTCCATGACGCGTTGTACTGGCGGATATGCGCGAGGCAGAACCACCGGTACTCGCGCAGCGCGTTCGGCGATTTCGGCGCTCGGAAATCGCCGTCATCGGGGCACCCCGGCCACTCGCACGAGCGATCGCCGCCGTTCGTTTCTCGCACCGCGGGCCTTGGTTGAAATGCCATTCGCCTCGCCATCGAATAACTATGGTCGTTCCCAAGTCTCGTGGCAAGGCGAGCCCGACCCGGATTCTATAGCCCTTGCCGCGCTCCTCGGTGTTCGGATAGCCTTCGCCGCCGAATTGTGAACGTTCAAGGAATCGCCATGGCGAGGGCGACGACGGCGCCACGAGGCGTCGCTGCAACGATCGAACGGAAGCTTTCGTCCGCATTCTCGCCCGTGCGCCTCGATATCTTCGACGAATCCGACCGTCATGTCGGACATGTGGGCGCCCGGCCCGAAGGCGAGAGCCACTTCCGAATAGAATTGGTCTCGCGCGCTTTCGAAGGCAAGTCCCGACTCGAGCGCCAGCGCATGGTTTACGACGTGCTCGCCGACGAAATGGCGTCCCGTGTCCACGCGCTCTCGCTTCGGACCCTTACGACGGCCGAAGACTGAACCGGCCATCGTCACGCGGCCGTCACGCGGCCGTCAGTCGCCCGAATAGAACTCCGGCCATCTTTCCTTGGTAATCGCACCGTCGCTTGCGAACGTATGACAGCTGTTCAGCTGCGGAGGCCTCTCTCCGGACGCCCGTTCAGCGTATTGCTTGAAGCGGACCGCTCTCAAGGTCTGGTACGCGGTGACGGCGAGCGGTCCCAGCAACAAATCGGTGATGTGCGTGCAGCCGCGCACGCCGCCCAGCCGTTCCGCGATGGCGCGCCTCCACCCCGCGCCGACCCGTAATCCCTTGAGCGCCGCGTATGTCGGCGTGATCGCGTCGCAGACGTTGAATGGAGCAGCGTTCGTCGTCGCCTCGGCTTCCTGGATGACCATGTCGTCGTCGATCGTAAGGCGGATATCCATGGAATGTATGGGCTCGCCCGCGTTGATCCCGTCGCGGTCCTTGTTCTCGACGGGATAGGGCTTGGTATCGGTTATCGACCCCTCGATATCCCACAGACCGTCGTCTCTCTTGTATCCATAGCACCGGATTTCGCGGGTGTGGACGTGGTGGCGCGGCGACGATTTCGATAGCGGCATGGCGGCCTCGCTGGTTCTCGGATCGGCGGCCAATGTAGGGCCTCGGGCCATGCCGTCAATACGCGCCAGGGTCACGTCCGGGGCTGAGGCGTCTCGGGCTCGGTTCTCGGCGGGGTCACCCGAAGGGCGGTGATCTGGTTGCGTTGACGGCGCAGGATCTCGAAGCGCAGACCGTGGAAAAGGAAGGTCTGGCCGACTTCCGGAATACGGCGCGATTCATGCAACACGAGCCCCGCCACCGTCGCCGCCTCTTCGTCCGGCAGGCCCCATTCGAACTCGCGGTTCAGATCGCGAATGGTGACGCTTCCGTCGACGACGTAGCTGCCGTCGCCCGCGTAGCGGACGCCGCTCACCTGGATGTCGTGTTCGTCCGAGATGTCGCCCACGATCTCCTCGAGGATATCCTCGAGCGTGACGACGCCCATTAGACTGCCGTACTCGTCGACGACGAGCGCGAAATGCGCTCGGCGTTCGCGGAAGGCCTGTAGCTGGTCCAAGAGCAGCGTGGTGTCGGGAATGAACCACGGCTCGGCGGCCAGCGCGCCGACGTCGAGGGCGGCGAGATCGTCCGTGCGCGCCATCACCGCTCTCAACAGTTCTTTGGCGTGCAGGACGCCGACCATGTTGTCCGGTTCCCCGCGCCATAGCGGAATCCGGGTGAAGGGACTTTCCAGCACCTCGCGGGCCACGTCCTCGACGGGCTGGTCGATGTCGATCCGCGTGACGTTCTTGCGGTGGATCATGATCTCGCCGACCTGAACCTCGGTGAGATCGAGCACGCTTCGGAGCATGGCCCGTTCGTGCGCGATCGCGCCGTTTTCGCCGGCGTGGAGCTCGATCGCGCCGCGAAGTTCCTCGATGCCGCTACCGAGCGCTTCTTCGTCGGCGCGGAAGTCGATTCGGAACGGCTTGAGCAGGGCGGACAGGATGAGCTGGATCGCGTGGGTCACGGGCGCAAAGAGATAGACCATCGCGCTCACGACCGGCGCCACGTAGAGCGCGAGACGGTTGGCGTATCGGAACGCGTAGGTCTTGGGCAGGACCTCGGCGAAGATCAGGATCAACAGCGTCATGACGACGGT
>JASMAE010000164.1 GCA_030754475.1 Rhodospirillales bacterium | reverse complement strand
GCTGCGGGCACTCTTTTTTCGGCCGCCGGTGCGGCCGCGGGCGCCATCGCCGGCCTTGGCGACCAGAATCTCGACCGCTTGTTGGAGGGTCAGGGCGTCGGCGTCGGTGCCCTTCGGAAGCGCCGCGCGATCGGTGCCGTGCTGGACGTAGGGACCGAAGCGCCCGGAACGAATCTTGACGGACTTTCCGTCCTCGGGGTGCTCACCGAGCGTGGCGCCCTTCGAGCGCGCCTCCGCCTCGGCCAAAAGGTCGACGGCGCGGTTGAGCCCGACGGTCAAGACGTCGTCGGCGCGTAGTCGGGCGTAGGTTTGATCGTGTTTCACGTATGCCCCGTAGCGGCCGATACCGGCGGTGATGGGCTCGCGCGTCTCCGGATGCTGGCCCACCTCGCGCGGCAGCGCCAACAGCTTGACCGCGTCGTCCAAGGTGAGCGTCGCCGGTTCCATGGCCGGCGCCAGAGCGACCCGCTTCGGTTTTTCCTTTTCGTCCGGTGCCGCAAGCTGAACGTAGATGCCGTATGGACCCTTGCGGAGCGAAATCTCGCGCCCGGTCGTCGGATCTGGACCGAGAACGCGCGGACCGGCATCGACGGCGCCTCCCGATTCGCCGCCCGCATCCGCCACCAACGGGCGCGTGAAGCTGCACGCCGGGTAGTTGGAGCAGCCGATGAAGGCGCCGTACCGACCCAGTTTGAGGCTGAGACAACCGTCCGAGCACGACGGGCACGCACGCGGGTCGCCGCCGGCTTCGCGTTCGGGGAAAAAATGGGAACCGAGGAGCTGGTTCAATGCCTCCAGCACGTCGCGAACTTTGAGGTCGGTGGTGCTTTCCACTGCCTCGTTGAACGCGGTCCAGAAGTTGCGGAGAACCGACTTCCAGTCGAGCCGTCCACCCGAGACGTCGTCCAACTGGTTCTCCAAATCGGCGGTGAAGTTGTACTGGACGTAGCGCTCGAAAAAGCTGGAGAGGAAGGCCGTCACCAGGCGTCCGCGATCTTCGGGGATGAAACGCCGCTTCTCGAGCCGGACGTACTCGCGATCCTGGAGAACGGACAGGATGCTGGCATAGGTGGACGGCCGGCCGATTCCCAGTTCCTCCAGCCGTTTGACAAGGCTTGCCTCGGTGAACCGGGGCGGCGGCTGGGTGAAGTGCTGCTCGGGCGTGACCTCTCTCATGGCCATGGCCTCGCCCTCGGCCAAATCGGGCAAGAGTCGGTTGCGCTCGTCGTCGGCCGGATCGTCTCGCCCTTCGCGATAGAGGGCAAAGTGGCCGTCGAAGGCGATCACGGAACCCGTGGCGCGCAAGATCGCGCGGCCGTCTCCGTCGGCGATATCAACACCCACCTGATCCAGCAAGGCGCTCTCCATCTGGCTGGCGATGGCGCGCTTCCAGATCAGCTCGTAGAGACGAAGATGGTCCGCGTCCAGATGCCCAGCGACCTGTTCGGGCGCACGCGCGGCATCGGTCGGGCGGATCGCCTCGTGCGCTTCCTGGGCGTTCTTGGACGTGGTCTTGTACACGCGGGGGCTCGCGGGCAAATACCGCTCCCCGAAGCGGCGTTGGATCAGCGAACGGCACGCGCTTACGGCCTCGTTCGCCATATTGACGGCGTCCGTCCGCATGTAGGTGATAAGTCCCACCGTCTCGCCGTCCATGACGACGCCCTCATAGAGGCGCTGGGCGATACGCATGGTGCGCGTGGCCCCGAAGCCGAGTTTCCGCGACGCTTCCTGCTGCAGGGTCGAGGTGGTAAAGGGCGCCGCCGGATTTCGCCGGACCCGGCCGCGTTCCACACTGTGCACCGAGAATGCGCCCGCTTCGATCGCGCGGACCGCAGTGCTCGCTGCGCCCTCGTCGGAAAGTGTCAGCTTGTCGAGCTTCTCGCCCGCGAGGTGTGTCAGTTGCGCCGTCACTTCCTCGCCCTTGGGCGTCAGGAATGCGGCGCGCACGGACCAGTACTCCTGCGCCCGGAAGGCTTCGATCTCGGATTCGCGTTCGCAGATGATTCGGAGCGCCACGGACTGCACGCGGCCGGCCGACCGGCTTCCGGGAAGCTTTCGCCACAGCACCGGCGACAAAGTGAATCCGACCAGGTAGTCGAGTGCGCGACGGGCGAGATAGGCGTCGACCAATTCGGAATCGAGCGGGCGCGGATGGCGCATGGCCTCGAGCACGGCCGATTTCGTGATTTCGTTGAACACGACGCGTTTGACGTCGACGCCGCCAAGCGCATTGCGGTCCTTCAAGACCTCGTGCACGTGCCATGAGATGGCTTCGCCCTCGCGGTCGGGGTCTGTGGCGAGATAGAGGTGGTGCGCGCCTTTCAGCGCGTTCGCGATCTCCTTGATATGGCGCTGGGCGCGGGGATCCACCTCCCAGTCCATGGAGAAGTCGTCGGCCGGCCGGACCGAGCCCTCGCGGGCCGGAAGATCGCGCACATGGCCGTAGCTGGCGAGAACGGTGTAGCCGCTTCCCAGATATTTGTTGATGGTCTTGGCCTTGGCCGGGGATTCAACGATGACGACGTCCATGCCACTCCTTAACTGACAATCCGATACGCACCGGTCATTTCATTCGCCGAGCAAAGCGACCCGGTTGCCGGGGTGGCGTTCCAGCCGGCCGGCGAGCTCCAACTCCAACAGCACCACCGACACCACGGCGGGAGAGAATTGGTCATTGCGGATCAATTCGTCAACTGGAACCGGAACTGGGCTCAGGCTTTCCGTTATCTGGGCACGCGCGGAATCGAGCTCGGTTTCGTTCAAGCGCGCCGGCGGAGCGGGCGCGAAGTCGGGCGGGCGCGGCTCGGCCAAGGGGCGTTTCAGCTGCGCCTCCAGCGCGCGAATCACGTCTTCGGCGCTCTCGACCAGCACCGCGCCCTGGCGGATCAGATGGTTCGCGCCCCGCGCCCGAGGGTCGAGGGGGGAGTCCGGAACCGCGAAGACCTCGCGCCCTTGCTCGAGCGCCATGCGCGCGGTGATGAGCGAGCCTGAACGCGGGCCCGCCTCGACCACCACGACGCCCAGCGATAGGCCCGAGATGAGACGGTTGCGCTGTGGGAAGCGGCGCGCCGTCGTTTGGGTTCCGGGCGGGTTCTCGGCGAGTACGGCGCCGCGGGCGACGATGTCGGCGTAAAGGGCCTCGTGCTCGGGCGGATAAATCACATCGATGCCGCCCGCGACCACGGCGATGGTTCCGCCTGCGAGCCCGCCCGCATGCGCCGCGGCATCGATACCTCGCGCGAGCCCCGAGACGACGACGATGTCGGCGGCGGCCAGATCGGCGGCGAGCCCGCGCGCGAAGCGCCGACCGTTCGCAGACGCGTTGCGGGCGCCGACCACGGCGACGGCGTTTCTTCCCAAAAGGTGGGCGTGGCCGAGGACCGTGATCACGGGCGGGGCGTCCTCGATTTGAGCGAGCAAGGGCGGATAGGCCGGTTCGCCGAGGGCGACGAGGATGGCGCCCATCTCATCGAGCGCCGCGATTTCGCGCTCGGCGGCCTCGAGCGGAAATACCTTGATGGCCCGCGATCGGCCGCCGCGGCGAGCAAGGTCGGGCAACGCCCGCAGCGCGGCGGAGGCCGAACCGAAGCGCTCGAGCAGCCGGTGAACCGTGATGGGTCCCACGTTCTCGCTGCGGATCAGGCGCAATCGGTCGCGCTTTTCCGATGCGCTCAGTTCGATCGGCGCCCTGTCGCTCATGGGCGAAGAAGGTGGGGTACGGGCCGAGCCCGGTCAACCTTGGCGAGCGCAGACGCCCTCGGCCCCGG
This sequence comes from Rhodospirillales bacterium, assembly GCA_030754475.1. Taxonomy (GTDB): domain Bacteria; phylum Pseudomonadota; class Alphaproteobacteria; order Rhodospirillales; family JASLLV01; genus JASLLV01. Next base: position 859 of record JASMAE010000164.1, on the reverse strand, counting down.
CGATCGGGGTCACGCGGCCAAGGGTGCCGAGGCGGGCAGGGTAACAAACGAACCCGCGAACGGACGCTTCAAACGCCGCCTGCGTCCTCGCGCTTGCGCCCCATCTTTGGCTCGTCGCCCTTGAGCAGACGGCGGATGTTGGCATGGTGGCGAGCAATACCGAGCAACGCGAGCGGTACCGCGATCGCTGTCACGGGCGGGCTCGCTAACCAGTGAGCGAAAAAGGGGGCCGAGGCCAGGGCGCAAAGCGCGCCCAGGGACGAATAGCGCGTGAGCGCGGCAGCCGCGAGCCAGGCCATGCACGCCGCTAGGCCGACCGGCCACGAGGCGGCGAGCAGGACGCCGAGGGAGGTCGCGACCCCCTTGCCGCCCTTGAACCTCAGCCAAACGGGGAAGTTGTGGCCGAGGACGGCGGAGAAACCGGAGATCAGCGCCGTCTCTGGACCCGGGCCGAAGCGGGCCACGATCAGTACGGCCGCCGCCCCCTTGCACCCGTCGAGGAGAAGTGTCGCCGCCGCCAGCGCCTTGTTTCCGGTTCGCAGGACGTTGGTGGCGCCGATGTTGCCCGAGCCCAGGTTGCGAATATCGCCGTATCCGGCGCAAAACGCGAACACGAGACCGAACGGAATGGAACCGACGAGGTAGCCGACCAACGCGGCACCGGCGAAGTCCCATCCGAGACCTTCGATCATCGGTTCAAGCGTCCGCCGTGAACACCGTTCGACCGTCGACGACGGTGCGCATCACCTTTCCCTGCATGGGCCGACCGTCGAAAGGCGAGTTCTTGGACTTGCTCGTGAGCGCGTGCGAATCGACCCGCCAGGCGCGCTCGGGATCGAAGATCGCAAGATCGGCAGGG